>JANQIY010000310.1 GCA_028281965.1 Candidatus Gastranaerophilales bacterium | reverse complement strand
TCGCTTCCCTCCCTTCGGTCGGTCGCTCGACCGAAAAAATTTAATAAGGAATATTTTTGAAAATTTTACATAAGAATTTTTTGTTTCTTCCTTATTATTTCATAATTATTACTTCACAGTTATTAAAAAGTTCTGTTCCATTTTTTTTAAAACCATTTTTCTCAAAAAATTTAATGCTAGCAATGTTGTCCTCCTTAATTCTCACCCAAAAGTCAATGTTTAATTTCTTAAACTCTGCGAGCATAAAAGAAGCTATACCCATTCTTTGGAATTCTTTTTTAACAGCAAGTCTTAAATCAGCTTCAATTGCACTAATAAACCCTACGGGTTCATTATTATATAAACAAATATAATAATTTTTGCCATATTTTTGCATATAAATTTTTTGCTGTTGCTTTGTAATAGAACCACGATATATAAATCCATCTTGAATATTAGGAGCAGTTCTTAAACTTCTGACAAATTCATAGTATTTTTCTTCATTTTCTACTAATTTGATTTTTTTCTTCATTTTTTTTTAAATACACCGTTTATGTGATAACCTTTGTCAAAATCATAAATTTGTTTAAAATGTTTTTTTAAAAATTTATAACCGTTATTTTTAAAATAAAAATCTTCAGCCGCTATAGCTAAATGACTTTTACAATTGCACTCCCAAGCAGCTTTTAATATTAAAAGCCCACCGTTTTTAAGTTTATTATGCATTTTAAATAATGCTTCAGAAGAATTTTCTAAATGTTCAAGAACATCAAGGCATATTATAAGGTCATATTTTTCATCAATGTTTTCATTTAATATATCTATACTTTGGGTATTATCAAGTTTGTCTTCTTCAATTTTATATTTAACAAAATCACTAACATAGTTATCAAGGTCATATAAATGCATTTTATTAAAATTTAGTTTTTCATTTAAAACAAAAGACATTGAAGCGCTACCGCAACCATAATCACAATAATTTATTTTTGTATTTCTAAAATGTTTAAAAATATATGAATATATCTCGGGATAATACTTTAATTGAACTAAAATATTTAATGACAACCAAAGCTTATCTATATTCTCTGTCCAGAACGCGTCTGCATCTTTTGTGCTTGTAAACCGATCCATTTCTGGTAAAATTTTCCACATTTTTTCTTCATTTTCAAAAAACTCTTCTTTTGTGCAATCTAGATACTTAATTGAGGATAAAATAAATTTTTCCTTATCATCCTGGTTTATAGGCGTTAACTCAAGGTTTGGCTGTCTTATATTTAAAAAATTTTTCAAAAAATCCCTTTTTCTTATTTTTTTTTCATATAGCTTTTTTATAATTTTATATAGATTTTCATCATAATCTTTTATGTATTGCAAATTATATATCTCCTAAAGCTAGTTATATATTTAAAAAATATAACATAAAAGCTAATATATGTTTAATATTAATACATTTAAATCAATATTGTCGTATTATTATCATAATGCGATGTTTTATAAGGTTAGGAAATGCATAAAATCCCATTTAACAGTCCATATATCATAGAAAATGAGTTGAATTACATAAAAGACGCTGTAGAAAGAAGAGCAATTTGTGGAGATGGTCATTATACAAAACTTTGCCAAAAATGGTTAGAGTACTATTTAAACGTTAAAAAAGCTCTTTTAACAAATTCTTGTACGGCAGCACTTGAAATGAGTGCAATATTAGCGGATATTCAACAAGGTGATGAGGTTATCATGCCTTCTTACACTTTTGTATCGACAGCTAACGCTTTTGTGTTAAGAGGTGCTAAACCGGTTTTCGTTGATATAAAACTAGATACACTAAATATAGATGAAAACATAATAGAAAAAGCAATAACTTCAAAAACAAAGGCTATTGTAGTTGTACATTACGCTGGAATTGCCTGTGAAATGGATAAGATACAAGCTATAGCCCAAAAATATAATCTTTTATTAATAGAAGATGCTGCCCAAGCTTTGTCAGCTAAATATAAAGGTAAATTATTAGGAACTTTCGGGGATTTTGCAACGTTTAGTTTTCATGAAACTAAAAATGTCATTTCAGGTGAGGGTGGAGCTTTAATTATTAATAATGAAAAATTCATAGAAAGAGCGGAAATAATAAGAGAAAAAGGAACTAACCGTTCACAATTTTTTAGAGGAGAAATTGATAAATACACCTGGGTTGATATAGGGTCTTCGTTTTTACCAGGCGAAATTATTGCTGCTTATTTATACTCACAACTTGAAAATATTGAAAAAATAAATAAAAAGCGTAAAAAGATTTGGAATATATATCATTCATTATTTAAACAATATCAAGAACAAAGCTTTATTAAGCGTCAATTTATTCCAGAATATTGCGAACATAATGCACATATGTATTATATATTATTTAAAAATTTAAGATTAAAAACTAAATTTATTACCTATTTATCAGAAAACAATATACATTCTGTTTTCCATTACATACCTCTTCATCGCTCTAAAGCTGGTAAAAAATATGGAAAAACACCTTTTGAGATGCCTGTAACTAATAATACTTCAGATACTTTGTTAAGAATGCCAATGTTTTATGATTTGACAGACGAAGAAATGGATTATATATCAGAAATTGTTGATTCATTTTTTAGGAAAATATAATGAAAAAATTTTTTAGACAAATAGGGAGAAAAATAAATGAAATTAAAACAGTAAAAAGAATTTTTTTACTGGATAAATTTAATATTGCACCAAAGAAAGAAGCTTTTTGGGAAGCTTTGTTAGGTGAATACGAAAAATTTGCTATGTACGAAGGCTCAAAAAGTTTTTACAACCATAATATTGAAAAAAATATAGGAATTATAGCTGAAGCAATTTTCAATAAAAATAAATTAAAACCTCATTTTGCAAATAATAAAAACATTAAAATTGCAGTTTGGGCATCAGAAATTCACGATAAGGGAGGACATACAGGCTGCCTTATGCGGTTTATTGAGGCATTTTATCAAGATTATGAAATCAAATTGTTTATAAATAATATGGGAAGAGATAGTCTTGCCATAGCTACTAAAAGAGGCTCTTTTTTAAAAGACCTTATAAAAATAGTCGAGCAAGATCATACTCAAAAAAATCTTGATAAAATAGTAACACTTTACAAAAAGACTATAGAGTATTCTCCTAATGTTATTTTTACTTATCTACATATGCAAGATGCTGTTAGTGTAGCAGTTTTGGCGCTTTTGAAAAAATATACAAATATTAAAATAATTTTTATGAATTTAGCAGATCACAGGTTTTTCCTTGGCTCTTATCATTCTCATGCACTTGTTGATATAAGAGAAAAAAGTAAATACATAACAAAAAAATTCAGAAAAAATAGTATAAATAGCATTTCTCTTCCTCTGCAAATTCAAAAAAATCCTGCACAAAATATAATTAGTAAAAATGAAATTGAATTATTAAGGAAAGAACTGGGCATTCAAAATGATGAAATATTATCCCTGAGTGGTTTTTGTTATACAAAAATATTCAAGGCTCCTTCCTTGCCATATTTTAAGCTAATAAAAAAAGTATTGAGCTCAGAACCTAAATTAAAACATTTATTCATTTCTAATATTGATGAAGATCACCTGAATTCAATAAAAAATATTTTTAATGGGAATGAAGAACTTTTTAAAAGAATAATTTTTAAAAAAAGCACACCGGATTTCGAAAAATATATTCAAGCATCTGATTTCTTTATTGACAGTTTTCCTTTTGGAAGTGCTCTTGCTCATATAGATGTAATAAAATTTGGAAAGCCTACGGTTATAAAAGTAAATACTGAAAATCAAATTTTTTCTTTTGAAGAATACTTATATCCTAATTATGAATACGCCTGTAAAACAGAAGATCAAATGTATAAAAAAATTCAACTTTTAGTTAATGATAATGAAGAAAGAAAAGCTGTTTCGGAAAAAGTTTTGAAATATTATAATAATAAATACAGTTATACAAAAGTAAAAGAACAATACAATAATATTATTCAACATTTAGATAATTTAGAAATGTTTTATGAAGCTCAGGATGCTGATATAGAATTCAATATAAATCCGGAAAAAGAGATGATAAGAGGGGTCTAAGTGTTTAAGCTATTAGAAAAAGAATTTGATAGGCAAATCATTAAATTTATCAAAAAAGCTTACAAGAAAAATTCTAATAAGAAGTTATACAAAGATTTTATTATGGACGAAGTTATAAAATACGGCTGGCATGGATTTATACCCGCTACATACAGTCATATAAAAGATTGGCGAGAATATTATTATAAAAATTTAAGAGGTATAAATGACTTGAAGGAAAGTCTTTATAAAAATCTTGATCCTGTAAGTGTAAAACAGGCTGAACTTATATTTAACAGAAATATTAATTTCCTGCCAATAGAAAATACCCAATCTTTTCTAATGATGAATTTGTATAAATTATTTACAGAAGAAGAGTTAATTGAGCAAAATAGGCTAAAACAGGTAAGCACTGATTATAAATTGGCTAACGGTGAAAAAGTAGATGCTTATATTGACGTATATGAACACGGGTTTGCTTTTATAAAAGATTTTGCAAAAAATTATGTTATAGACAAGGATTTCATTGACGGAGGAGCTTATATAGGTGATTCAGCGCTAGTTTTAAATAAATTTAAGCCCCGAAAAATATATACTTTTGAGCCTGAAATTGAAAATTTTAAACTCTTACAAGAGACTATTGCCTTAAATGAACTGCAGAATAATATAATACCTATAAAAAAGGGGCTTAGTAATAAAAATCAAATTCTTAGTTTTGAAGGGGATAATGTTTGCGGAAAAATTTCGGAGATATCCCGAAGCGAACAGATTTCTCATATTGAAGTTACATACATTGATGAATTCGTTCAAAAAAATGATCTGCATCCTGCTTTAATTAAACTTGATATAGAAGGTGCAGAGTATGATGCAATTATTGGAGCTCAGGAAACCATAAAAAAATTAAAACCAATTTTATTAATATCTATTTATCACACAGCAAAAGATTTTTTTGAAATAAAACCATTAATAGAATCAATGGGTGAATATAAATTTTTAATAAGAGCAACCAGACCTGATATGTTAAACACAGAGTTTATTTTAATAGGTTATCCCGCGGAACTTAAGAATGACTAATAAAACAAATATTAATATAATTACGCTTTCTGATGACAATTATATCCAGCATATGGCTGTTATGATCGCATCAGTGCTCACTAATTCAAAAGAAGATGAAGAATTTAACTTTTATGTAATGGATGGCGGGATTTCTGAAAAAAATAAAAATAAAATCCTTAAATTAAAAAAAATCAAAAATTTTAACATTGAATATGTTACCGGCACAAAAGGAAAATACAATTACTGTCCTCTTCCGGACAAGCACGTGGAGAACACATACTACCGCTATGAAATCCCCTCATTTTTACCGCATCTTTCGAGAGTTTTACTGCTTGACCCGGATATTGTGGTCAGAGGCAGTTTAAAAGAATTTTTGCAAACAGATCTGGAAGATTACTCGGTAGGTGCCATAGAAAACCCTTTATCTTCAGCATATCCTGAAAGATTAAAATATCCGAAAGAATATGGATATTTTAATGCCGGGATAATATTAATGGATTTAAACAAATTAAGAGAAACCGGGTTTGAAAAACAATGCTTTGATGTTACCAAAAATTATCCTGAGAGGACATGGCACGTTGATCAATGCTTTATAAACCTTGTCTTGCACAACAGATGGAAAAGGTTGCCTTATAAGTATAATTTTATGTCTATTATGCCTTATAAGCAATTTAAGCCTGAATATTACGGACTTGTGAGAACCCCTGCAGAAGAAGTAATTGAAGGTATGAGCGATGCGCTTATAGTTCATTTTATCGGAGATAATAAGCCCTGGGAGTTTATGAGTAAAAGACTTTATAAAAATGACTACTGGAAATATTTAAGGATGACCCCCTGGAAAAACTATATTCCAAAAGACTTCACAGCTTTAAATGTTTTTAAGAAATATACTCTTTCTGATAACAACTTAAACCTGATCAGGAAGATTTTTGGCAAAAAACTATATTATTTTATTGAAAGCTGGCTTAATCAGGAACAAAAATGTAAAACTAAAAAGAAAGAATATGATAAATTCAAGCGTACTCATTCGGAACTGAATGAATATAAAATCTCTTTAAGTTCACCAAAAGACGGCTATCACTATATTGATGATTTAAACATACATTGTCTTAAAAGCTGGAATAAATGGTTTATGACTAATTCTATTACGGAAATTGTATGCTGCGAGGATTTTTGGAATAAAATAGAAGATAAAAGGACATTAAAAGATACAATACATAGATACCTGAAGTTTAACGGCAAGTTTAAAATTATAAATGGTAATAATAATGAAGCTTTTTAGAAGTTATTTCAGAAGAAAAAAAGAGAAAGCGGAACATAAAAAAAAACTGTCCGGATTTAATAATGATCTGAATTCTTTAAAATGTTCCATAACTGAACAAAGATTTGCCCTGAGGGAACAAGACTTCTGGAAGTGTCTTGATGAAGCTACAAATACTGGCTTATCCGGGTTTGATATGCATTATGTTTATCATATTCCCTGGGCTGCAAGAATATTAGCTCAACTGAAGCCGGAAAAACATATAGATATTTCATCATATTTGTATTTTTCACTAATAGTTTCAGCCTTTATACCGGTTGAGTTCTATGATTACAGACCCACAGAGCTCAACTTACCCAATTTAGAATCAAAGCACGCTGATATTACAGAACTGCCTTTTGAAGATAACAGCATAAATTCATTATCTTGCATGCATGTAGTAGAGCATATTGGCTTGGGTCGTTATGGTGACCCTGTTGATTATGATGGAGATTTAAAAGCAATAAACGAATTAAAACGTGTTGTTGCTCCTAATGGAGATTTATTATTCGTTGTTCCTGTGGGAAAAGAGTCAAAAATTCAGTTTAATGCTCACAGGATTTATACAAAAGAGCAGATTTTAGAGTATTTTTCAGACTTTGACTTGCTTGATTTTAAATTCATAAGAGAGAAAGGTGAAGGTGGCTTGCTCAATAATGTTGATAATAAGGAAGCATACGGTTGCGGCTGTTTTTGGCTAAGAAAGAAAGTTTAATTATGTTTGAAACACCAATTCTTTTTTTGATTTTTAATAGACCTGATACAACAGAAAAAGTTTTTCAGGAAATAAAAAATATTAAACCCAAACAACTTTTTATAGCAGCTGATGGCCCGAGAAGTGAAGAAGAGCAAATCCTGTGCAAGGAAACAAGAGATCTTGTTTTAAACAATATAGACTGGGATTGTGAAGTAAAAACTCTTTTCAGAGACGAGAATCTTGGTTTAAGACTTGCTGTATCTCAAGCAATAAGCTGGTTTTTTGAAAATGTTGAACAGGGAATAATCCTTGAAGATGATACTGTCCCCTCAAAATCATTTTTTAGCTTTACTCAAGCTATGCTTGAAAGATATAAAGACAATAAAAATATAATGTGTATTAACGGGGAAAACGTTACATCATATAAATTTGATGCCAGTTATGATTTTGTTAATTTACCTTTGCCCTGGGGTTGGGCAAGTTGGAGAAGAGCTTGGAAATACTATGATGGAGAAATGTCTGATTTTGAAAATTTCAGGAAAAATAAATCCATAAAGTCTATATTTAAAAACGGTTTTCATCAAAAGGACTGGTTAAAATACTTAGAAATGGTAAAAAATGGCAAAATAAACTCCTGGAATTATGCGTGGACTTATTCAGTATTTAAAAATCAAGGTCTTTGTATAATTCCATCAGTGAATTTAGTTTCAAATATTGGATATGATAAGCGAGGGTCTCATACATTTGATTCTGATTCACCTTTATCAAATTTTAAAAGGAGTGAAATTAGTAAAGATTTAGTTCATCCTAAAAAATTAAAGGTTAATCATAAATTACAAGAATGTTTATGTAAGGAACGATTTGATATGCCTTCGCATTTTTCTTTAAATCGTTATGAATTTTTCAGGCAAAACAAGCTTATTAGAGAAATAAAAAGGGCATTACATAAAATGGGGTTAAATATTAAAACCAAATAAATAACCTGCCAACTTTCGTTTCTTTGGACATCTGGCAATGGTTCTAAAAGCTTTATTCAGGATTTTGTTTGCTAAAAAGTGTCCTGGCTTAAAATATTTATTTAAAATTTCTTGTTTTTCCTTATCCTGAATTTCTTTAAGCTTATTAGAATTGCTCTGTCCTTCAAGTGTGAATTTTGCAATTGTTCTATTGAGATAATGGGCTTTTAATTTATTTTTGAGAATTACCTTGAGGTTTAGATCATAATCGGCAAATAATCGATAGTTTTCATCATATAATCCGCAGCTGGAAAAAACTTTACGTTTATAAAAAACTCCTTGATGGCAAAGGTTTTCTGAGGTTAAAAAGAGTTTGTCCACCAGTTCAAAGCTTCGTCTTTCTTTTTCTTCCCCATTTTCCTTTATAAATGACATGTCTCCAAAAACAATAGCTGCTTTCGTTTTCTCAAAGTGATTTACTACATCCTGAATAACATTTTCATCAAATAAGTAATCATTTGCATTCAAAAAATATAAAATGTCTCCCGTTGATTTATTAATAGCCTTATTCATTGCATTATAAATGCCATAATCTTTTTCCGATATAAAGTATGAAATGTTTTGCGTATATTTATTTATAATATCCGTCGTTTTATCAGTTGAAAATCCATCAATTATTATATACTCAATGCCGGGATAGGTTTGCGAAATCACGCTTTTTATCGTGTCTTCAATCGTATTCTGTGCGTTATAGCAAACTGTAATTATTGAAACTTTCATCTATTATGCCTTTTTAAAGTTGTGGTCATAAACATATTTTAAAAATTTTCCGGTATGTCTTAACGGGTCCGGGGCTTCAGGCAGGTATTTTTTCTTAAATTCAATTTTAAATTTGTCTAAAAAATTAGCTTTCCAGCCTTTGTATGGGCTTCCTCCCATAGAGAGCCACTTTTTATAATATTCATTCCATTTTTCAAAGTTGTAATAATAATTCCAGAACTTATATGAGGCATAAGGATGAACTATATATGCATCTTCTACAAATTCTTTGTCCGGATGGCAGTTATAACGTTCGTCAAGATTATAAACACTTATATTAAATTCCTGAATAAGCAGGTTTAAGATACTTTGATCAGAGCAAACAAGATTTTCTCCCCACTCAACAGTTTTTTCATAACACCATTTTTTAAGCATTTCAGTCTCTTTTAACATATCTGTAACTAGCATAATACCCGCATTATAATAATTGAGGTTCATATCATAACATTCAACGGGCTTATAAAAATTAAATCCTGTCCATACATCAGTTTGCCAGGCAGCAAACCCGGCATTGATATCAACAAGTTCGCTTAAATCCTTTTGTATCAGGGTATCCGTATCAATCCATAATGCTTTTTTATACTCTTTAAGGTATTCAAAACATTCAAATCTTGCAAAAGTAAGCTGGGAATATTTTTTTAAAGCATCCTCTTTAAGAGTTGAAGCATCCATTTTGAATTCAATAAAGTTACAGGGCAAAATTGAATTTAATAAAGATTTTTGCTTTTCTGAAAGGTTTTGATAATAAACATAAATATCATAATTCTTGTTTAGCAAATGGTCTTTTATTCCCATCAGAGTTACAGCAAGAGCAAAAGCCCAGTTTCCGGACACAGGCATTACGATGGCTAATTCTTTTTTATCCATCAGCTAAAACCTTCCTGTAGGTTTTTTTTGTTAATTCTGTCGTTTTTTGCCAACTAAAGTCTTTTAGTCGGTCATACCCTTTTTGAACAATGTTTTTACTTAATGATTTATCCTGAATAACTTTTACAACAGCGCTTTTTATTGATTCTGTATCATAAGGATCAAAATATACAGCCCCATCGCCTGCAACTTCAGGGAATGAACTTGTGTTAGAGCAAACAAGCGGACATCCGCATTGGAAAGCCTCGAGTATTGGGAAACCAAAGCCCTCATAAATGCTTGGAAACACAAAACATAATGCATTTTTATAATAGTTGATTAAATGTTCGTCGTAAGTTATTGGTAGTCTTATAACTTTTCCTTCTATCCCCAAATTTTTTATAAATTTTTTTTCGCTTTTATTAAAATCGGGTCCCCCTGCACAGGCAAGTTTTAAATTTTTATCATTTTTTAAAATATCTGATATGGATTGCAAAAAGAGTGCGAAATTTTTGTATTTTGCTCTTTGTCCAACAAATAGAATGAATTTTTCAGGTAATTCCTGGTCAGGAGATTCTTTGTCAGTAATTTTCAAAGGCAAAGCATGATATATTATGTCAATTTTATTTTCTTCAATATTGTAAAGATTAATTATGTCCTTTTTTGTATTTTCAGATATTGCAATTATTCTTGCTGCTTTTTGAGCCAGTATTTTTTTTGTTTCTTTAAATTCTTCCACTTTTTTGTCAAAAACAAAATATTCGGGAACCATTTCCTGTGTCATATCGTGAATAGTAAGGACAAACTGCTTATTTCCAATATGTTTTAATATAGATTTATCAAAATAAGTAGGATGTAAAAGGTCAAATTTTTTGCTTTTTAGTTTAATGTAAAACTTTAAAGCATTAAACCGCTTTAAAATTTTAACAATTTCATCTTTAAAAAGGAAATTATATTCATAAAAAGATAAATTTTTTAACAGGCTGGAGGTACATATATACCTGTTATCTGAGTAAGTTAACGGTAATTTAAATTCGATTTCGCTATCTTTGCTATAATATTCAAGAAGTTTTGTAAAATAAAGTGAAATTCCGCCAAAAATTTGTAAATTAAATATTTGAGGGTCAAATAATACTTTCATAAAAAAAATTAAAACTGTTTTTTACCTGTAGTCACTGCAAAGTATACCATATAAGTTTTAGGTATAATATTTAAAGTTTCACATCATGTTGAAAACCAGAAATGAACAAAAAAGCAATCGTAACGATAGCCGTCGGAAAACGGTTTGAAAGAATGGTAAGGGATTATTGCCTTACCAACTGGAAGTTATACGCGGATAAGCACGGATATGACCTGGTAATTATTGACAAGCCCCTCGATGAAAAGGACAACAGGTGTGTTGCCTGGCAAAAATGTCTTGTCTGTTCGCAGGAGTGGTCTAAAAAGTATGACAGGATTGTTTGGATTGATACTGATATTATAATTAACCCCAATGCCCCGGATATTATTGAAGAAGCGCCCGAGGATAAAATTGGTGCGGTAGATGAATTTAGCTTCCCGACAAGGCAAGAATATAATATTGCCCTCTCAAGAATGTACCGGCACTGGGAAAATCTTGGCTATAACCCGACAATTAATTACGGAGCAAAAGCTTATTATAAAAATTTTGGTATAGACTGCGATTTTGAAGAAGTTGTCCAGACCGGGGTTATGATTTTTAATCCCAAAATTCACAGGGAAGTCCTTGAACATGTTTATTACAATTACGAAGAAAAAGGGTTAAACTACGAAATGCGTCCGTTATCCTACGAAATTCTCAATAATAACTTTGACTTCTGGCTGGATAAAAGATTTAACATGCATATTCAATTCCTCAAAGCCCTTTATTATCCCTATTTGCTGGAACTGGATTACAAAAAACCTTCTTTCCTATGTAAAAATGAAGTTTTAAAATTAAATATTGAAGCAATATTTGCAAACTCATATTTCCTGCATTTTACGGGAGTTACTAACGAAATGAAGCTGTTAAACTGGAAGAAGTTTATAAAAAATGATTAAAAAGGTTCAAAAAGAATATGGACGTTTTATTAAAAAGCAGTTTCTTAAGCTGTTTGGCAGGTATCAGGACGATATAGCCGAAAACGTCTGGTCTGATGTCTGGAAAGAATATTATATTGATAATAAGTCCTTAATTGACGAAAAATTTGAAAATTTAAACAAAAACCTTGATGAAGAAAGTATTCTGATTGCGCGGGAAATATTTGACAGATATGTCTATAAGCTTCCATGGCAAAAATACAAAGACAGTTTTTTGTGTTTGGAAAAAGATTTTTATACATATAAAGAGCTGGAAGCCCAAAAAGAAAGTTTTGAAGCGGATAGAAACAAATACAAACTACCGCCGCATATTTATTACGAAACTTCAATTTTTAAATACGGTCATGGAATAAAGCTTTTACCGGAACCAATTCTGGAAAATATTAAAACCAAAGACTTTATAGATGGCGGAGCTTTTGCGGGTGATTCTGCCCTGGCTTTATTGGATTACACAGATAAAAAAGTTCATTCTTTTGAACCTGACGGACACAATTTTAATCTTCTAAATGAAACAATATCGCTGAATAATTGTCCTGATAGAATAACCCCTGTCAGATTAGGGCTTGGGGAGAGGCCAGAAGAAATTACGGTTTATCCGACAGAGTTTTGCAATTCCGTAATTGCCGTTGATGAAACTCGAAAATCAACAGCTATAAATATTCCAGTAACTTCAATTGATGAGTACGTAAAACAACACGGTTTAGAAATAGGTTTAATTAAACTTGATGTAGAAGGTAATGAGCTTGAAGCAATTAAAGGTGCGTTAAATACAATAAAAGAACAAAAGCCTTCACTTTTAGTTTCTGTATACCACCACCCGAAAGACTTTTTTGATATTAAGCCGTTAATTGAGTCGATTGTGCCGAAATATAAATTTATTGTCAGAAAATTAAATGATTTTTCCCCAACTTACGAAACTATGCTGATTGGCTGGAATGAGGATTAGCCCGCGCAATAACGCTGTTTATCAGTTACAATATTACCACTACTAAAAAAGGGGTTTTAGACGTGATTACTTCCTGATAATTACGTCTAAAACCCCTTTTTTATTGTATACGTCAATAACAAGGCCTGTCCTGGCCTTTCTGAATTCCAGGTTTACGGAAGCGTTGCCTACTTTTAAGTCCCGCATTTCAAGAAAAATCAACCATTCAGGCAGTTGGGGGTTTAAAATCCTTATTTTCCTGCCCTGTGCGTCAGGTTCCATATTCAGCATGGACTTAATGAGTAAAAACACGCTTGCAGTTGACCATGCCTGGGGAATACAGGCAACAGGATAGCTTACGGGAGGATCCTGCCTCTGGTGGTATCTTGTAAATCCGCAAAAAAGCTCGGGAAGCCGCTTATAGTGCAATAACCTTGCGGCGTCAAACAATGCGCCGGTAACCTTTATAACAGCATCGTTCTGGCCTGTTTTGGAAAATCCCGATGCTATTAAACTGTTGTCATGAGGCCATATTGATCCGTTATGATAGCTCATGGGGTTGTAAGATATAGAATTATAACTCAGGGTCCTGATGCCCCACCCGCTGAACATATCATTCTCAAGCAGTCTTTTTGCTACTTTTTGCTCCCGCTCAGAATCAAGTATGCCTGTCTCCAGAAGATGCCCGGGGTTTGAGGTGATAACTTTCAGCTGGTTTCCGTATTTATCAAGAGCAAGCGCGTAGTATTCCAGGTCTTCCATCCAGAAAGCCCGGTGAAAGGCTTTTTTCAGCTCCCCCGCTTCTGACATGAGCCTGGATGAGAGTTCTGTATCTCCCATATATACTGCAAGTTCCGCCATCTTTATTTTTGCGGAGTAAAAATATCCCTGTACCTCAACAGGGGAAATAGGCGGTTCCGCAAGTGTTCCGTCAGAGTGCATGTATGAATCCCGGGAATCCTTCCAGGCCTGGTTATCTAACCCTCCCTCGCTTTTTTTTATATAACTTGCAAAACCCCTGTAAAGAGGGTAGTTATCCATCCACTGCAAACAGGCAAGTGCATTCAGCCAGAGATTTTCAAGGGTTTCCCTGTCGTCTGTCCATTTAATATAGTCATATAAAAGAATTAACCATAAAGGAGTGGAATCTACAGAGCCATAATAAGGCGTGTGCGGGATTTTATTGCTCCGGGCAAGTTCTCCGAAACGTATTTCGTGCAGGATTTTTCCCGGTTCTTCTTCCCGCCAGGGGTCTTCTTTCCAGCCTTGAAACCGGGCGAGCGTTTCCAGTACGTTTTTTGCTATAGTCGGCGTTAGCAAAAGGGCCTGCCTGGCCGCAATTATCGAATCCCTCCCAAAAAGAGTCGTAAACCAGGGAATCCCCGCTGAAATATACTCTCCGTATACTTCCCTGGTTATAAGCATATTCATATCCCTTCGACTCCGGTAGACCATTTCCTGGAAGTCTTCATTATCAGTGAAAAACTTTGTTACACTGTCATACCACTTGTTGGTTTCTTCGGTATTTTCCTTGAATGCGGCGTTATAGTCCCTGGCAATTGTTTTTTGGTATAACAGAGCTGTTGATTTGAGGTTTATCTGGAATTTTAATTCTTTTTTGCTTGCGGGAGGTATTACCATTTCGTAGGTAATCCTGTCTTCCTCTACTTCCCGGGGGAGTTCGGAAATAAATACTATTTCCGCCACCTGAAAAGCGCCCGTTTCGTCTGTATACTGGTATTTTAATGAGTCCGGGCCCATTATGGCCGTTTTTTTGTGCCCGTCTTCCACCAGGCCTATATTTCTTACTTCAAAAATATCCATAAAATCAGCTTCAAAAAACAAGTCCAGCCTTAATCCCACTTCAAAAAGGTTATAGTTGGCAAGCGTGAGCGTTTCAAAATAAGCCCCGCAAATGACTCCTTCACGCTTAATCTGGATGGTTTCCTGCGGGATAAAGTATTCAGGGTTAACGTTATCGGGGATTTTTAAATTTGTGCTTATTATTATGAATGAATGGCCGGTTTCCGTGGAAGAAGAAAGCATTACGGGTTTTTTACCGTTAAGTTGTACCTCAAACCTGCTTAAAAAACGGGTATCACCAAGGTAAAGGCCGTATCCTGACATTGTCCCGCTCAAAACGCTGCCTTCCTCATTGGTTACAAGGAAGATGTTATTACGTTTTATGGTTCTCCTTATAGGATTAAACCGCTCTCCCTCAAGGATTACAGACATTTTTAGCAAAAACTTCCGGTAAACTACTTATAATAATTTTAAAAAATAAATTTGGGTTGGTAATTACCTGAAAAGACAAAAAATCGGCAATTTTTTTAGGCCAGTACTAAAAAATAAATTTTTATGCAGGCATAAGTTTTTATTATTTTCCCTTTAAAATCCTACTTTTTAAGAAACAAAATATGTACAAATTCGTCAATGAATTTGTGAGCATTTTACGCGTAAATATCCGGGTTGGTTAAATAAAAATTAAAAAAAACAAACTTTTTACATTTTAGGGTTTACGATAAAAATAGCTTGTTAGAAAACAATATTTGGGCACGCAATATTAAGACAAAAAATCAAGAAGGTTGAGGTTTATATATGCAAGATTTCGCAAGCGTAAAAAGAAAAAAAAGTAAAAAAGATTTTGAATACGGGTCTGAAGTAAATGAAACGGGATTTCAGGCGGGTTTAAGAATTAATGAAGAAAATAGTCTTATTGAAGAGCCTGTTCTTGAAGAGGAGGATAATCTTGAGTCTGCCCCAAAAGGGCAAACACAGGTTTTTAACCAGGAATTCAAGGCAAATGACGTTCTTCAGATGTATTTAAGGGATATTGGCAAAAAGACCATGGTGACACCTGCTGAGGAAATTGAGCTGGGCAAGAAAATTCGCGAAGGCGGCAAAAAAGAAGCTGAACTTGCAAAAGCCAGGCTTGTCCAGGCAAATTTAAGGCTTGTAGTCAGCATTGCCAAAAAATATATAGGACAGGGCGTATTGTTTATGGATCTTGTTCAGGAAGGGAGTCTTGGCTTAATCAGGGCCGCCGAGAGGTATGACTATAGAAAAGGGTTTAAATTCAGCACATACGCCACCTGGTGGATAAGACAGACTATTATTCGTTGTATTGCAAATACTGCAAGGACAATACGAATACCTGTGCATATGTCCGATAAAATAAGGCAGTATAAAAAAGCCCGGACAGAGCTGAATATAGAACTTGGACGGGAGCCCAGCCTGAAAGAACTTGGTAAAAAAATGAAATTGCCCGTAGATAAGGTTATGGGTATAAAAAAGGCGATGAATAAAGAGCCCATTAGCCTTGATTTGCCGATAGGAGAAGATTTATACCTTGAGGATTACGTCCCTGATACAGAAACCGCAGCTCCTCACATTAGAGCCGCAGATAGCTTGCTGCATGATAATATTCTGGAGGCAATGTCCGTACTTACTGATAGAGAGAAAGAAATTATCAGGGAAAGATTTGGTTTGAGCGGTGGGAAAGGAAAGACCCTTGACCAGCTTGGTCAGCTTTTTGGCTTCTCTAAAGAGCGTATAAGGCAAATTGAAGAAACCGCCCTCAATAAATTAAGAAATTCCAAACAAGTAGAACACTTAAGGGATTTTATCTAAATAACCTGAATCACGAAATACATGAAACCCTGTAATAGCCTGGTATGACTGACTCAAAATTCCTTAAATTTATAAAACAGATGCAAAGCCGGATCTTCACCTTTGCATCTATTCCTCTTCGCAGGGGTGTTTTAAGGAATTTTGAAAAAATGTAATTAACTCGAGTCGCGAATTGCATGTATGCAACATTTGCCAAAACCCGCCCATGAATGAGCTACTGCGTTAGCTCCCGCTGCCGCGCACAGCCACCCTAAAGGTGGAAAAGAGGC
>JANQIY010000309.1 GCA_028281965.1 Candidatus Gastranaerophilales bacterium | reverse complement strand
TGTCTATTATGTTTGCCGGATAGATGCCCCCAAAGCACGGGGCAGGCTTCTCAAGTGCGGCATGACACGATGTGTAAGAATTTTTTCTTTATTCCTTATACCAACCTATAACTGGTTTTTAGCTAACCCGTGATTCAGTTTACATAACCTGAATCACGAAATACATAAACCCCTGTAATAAGTGGGTATGAAAAAATTTTGGTAGCGGTCTAATAACGACTGGCGTCACCCCGCGCTTGAGAAGCCTATCCCGTGCTTGAAACAGGAGGGTCTATTTAGCCAGGGCTATTGCCTATTATGTTTGCCGGATGATTTTTTCAGCTCCGTTCAATAGCACCTCAAACTCTTCCGGTTCGGGACTTACCGATCTGTGTAATTCCCTATTAATCCTTTCTGTAAGAAGTTTTGCCATTGTTACCTGTTGTTTTTCCCTATTTCCCGGGAGTTTTGACATGATTTTTTTAACCACAGGATTTGCACCGACGCTTTCAGTTATAGTCGTTATTGTATTTGTAATCCATATTTCCGTCTGATGCGCGGTGTCGGCTATTTTATAAGTAATTCCCAATTGCCTGTACTGTTGTCTATATATTTTCACCTGTTTTTCCAGTTTTTCTTTTGCTTCATTCAGTTTTTTACTGGCTTGCAGGTTTGTTGTTTGCATAATTTCATTATTTTTGATTTCTTTTTTGACTTTTTTAAGTTTTTTTTCGGAATTTGTAAGCTGAAGCTCCAGTTTTATTGGTTCATACTGAAGATTTACAGTATTTAAAAAATTTGTGTCAAGATCGTTTATCCCTGTGAGTTCTTCATAGTCGTTTGTTGGGGATACCTGCTGTATAATGTGTTTTTTCCCGCCAAAACTTATGCCCTTAACCTTTTTTGAGGGGCTGTATTTTCCAAACTTTTTTTTGGAATTAACTGTAATTTTGCCGGAAATGTCCAGGTAAGAGTTCTCCTTTTTGTAAGCTTTTATATTTAATACTATTCAAATAACATAAATCAGGAATCATTCTATAAAAGTATTTCCCAATCGCTAATTAACTCGAATCTCTTAATTGCATACATGCAATAAGGAAGAAACAAAAAATTCTTATGTAAAATTTTCAAAAATATTCCTTATTAAATTTTTTCGGTCGAGCGACCGACCGAAGGGAGGGAAGCGA
>JANQIY010000285.1 GCA_028281965.1 Candidatus Gastranaerophilales bacterium | reverse complement strand
GCTAAATAACCTGAATCACGAATTACATAAACCCCTGTAATAGACTCGAGTTGCTAATTGCATGTATGCAACATTTGCCAAAACCCACCCATGAATGAGCTAATGCGTTAGCTCCCGCTGCCGCGCACAGCCACCCTATAGGTGGAAAAGAGGCGGAGCCTCTTTTCGATTCTCTATAATTTTTTGGCAAATGTTGCATAGTTATATCCTGGCTTTTGGCTAATTAGAGATTGAGGTTAATTAGCAACTCAAGTTAATTATTACAGAACCTTTAAACTGCCAGAAAAAATTTAAAATGCCAAAACCCCGGTTATATCTGCTATTTGTAGAATATTTACTTCTTATAATGTAAATTTTTAGCCATATAAAGAAATTTTGCTAAAATATACTAAAATATATCTATATTATTTTGCCTGGCAATCAGTTAAAAATAAAATTGAATTTATATTGGTTATAAAATCTGGTTACAGTTATAATTTAAGGATTTGCTTGTGGTTAAAACTCGGGGAATACAAGGAAAATGGAGAGAATCTGAGATGGAATACGTTCAGGAACTGGAAAACCTAAAGAAGGAAATTAACAAGTCAGGGGAAAAAATTGAAAATTTATCCGGAATGTTGAAAAACTTTTCCGATTTGAATGAAATTTATGACTTAATTAAAGATTTTCAGGAGGATAGCGCCTTTAGCAGAATCGAGTCCAAAATCGACATTATTGCGCAGGCGGATTCTACAGATGTTTTAAGTTACCTGGTTGAAGAATTAGGCAATGATATAAACCAAAAACATGAAGATCTCTCCCAAAAAATTGCTTCCCTTGAAAAGGCTCGAACTCAGGTTATACAACCCGGTGAGGCCGTGACGGGCAGTGAAAATCCTGAGGGTTTACAGGAAATTGGCCAAAATATCGCGCAACTTCATTCAGACTATAAGAAAGTTCTTGCAAATTTAGACGATATGAAAGAGCTTATGGCTGAATTTAAGTCCGGCGGGTACAGCTCAGAAAGCATAGAAAAATTCGTGGAGCAAATCAGGGATTCCCTTGAAAATATTGACAGACAGGAATTTACACACCTGGAGCAAAAAATTGAAAATATTGACAACAACTTTGCCTCGGTCAATGAAAAACTTAACCTGCTTACCGAAACCCTGCTAAATTCAGGCGTTGAAGGACTACGGGGAAACACCGCCTTTGAGGAAATACACTCCCTTATAGATTCTGAAGTCTCAGGGAATTTATCTTCATTAGGAGAAAATTTATCCCAAATAAGCAGGGAAATGGTTAAAATTTCAGATGAAATTGAACAAAAAGATTATGACAGGGAGTTAAACGAAAAAGTTAATTATTTAACTGAATTAGTTTCAGAACTCAGGGAAGGTCTTGATCTTCAAGGAAAAATCAGGGATGAGGATAGTGAAAATGAAGAAAAATCCCCTTTAAGCGTTTCTGAAATAGAGTATATTTCAAAAAACATCGCAAAAATAAACAGTATGTTCCAGCAAATACAAATCAGGCTGTCCGATGAGAGCATGGAGGCTATGATAAAAACAAAGTTCTCTAATTTAGAAGAGAACTTTGAAAGAATGGAAGTTATTCTTTCTGAAATTTCAACCTTTGACAATATAAAGGACGAGCTTAACGGGATTAACCGGCACATTCAGGAAATTGCCGGTAAAGTTAGTGACAATTCCGGTATTGAAAAGGCTATAAACAGTTTAAGCTCTCTAAGTTCCAGTTTGGAAACCCTTAAAGAAAATCTTCCGGAAAAAACTGTTTATAAAGAGATAAAAGATGGTTTTGCAGGCCTAAACGCACGGGTATTGGAGGTTTATGAGAACCTTTATCCCCTTCAAAACTTGCAGACTGTGAATGAAAGCTTTGAATATACCCAGGATAAGCTGGGTACTATTATAGAAAAATTAAATACAGTGGAAATTGAAAACCTTGAAAACCTGATTTGCGAAACCATTGAAAAAACAGAGCAAATCAGCAATGAGGTTAAGTCCGGCAATGAATCCGGGGATGCAATAAAATGTGAAATAAAGCACTTAAACCTTAAAGCCGATAACTTAAAAGACATTCTGGACAGGCTGGTCAAGTTTAGCGGAAACAGCAGTGAAAAATTTGAAAGCAACTTTGAAGAATTAAAAAACGCTATGTCTTATTTAAATGGAGAAATTGTAAAAATTCGGAAATTATCAGTTAATGCTCTTAATGCCGAAGAACTTGCCGGTTTTGTAAGTGATACTAATAATAAACTTCAGGATTCTAAAGCAGAAGAGAATAATCTCTCGTCATTAAGCCAAAATTTCCAGACAGCCCAGGATAAGCTGAATATTTTAACGGAAACCATAAAAGACGATCTTGATATTGAAAACAGGTTTAATAACCTTCATTTTCACATAGATAACCAGGTATTAGGCAGTATTTCAGCTGTCAGGGATTGCCTTAATGAAGTTATTGACAGGCAAAACAATGCTGAAGAGCGGCAAAGTGCAGCCCAATTCCTAAAACATGAGCTGGAAGAAATTGTTCGGGACTTAAAATACAATACAAAAAATAATATATCAGACGACATTCTGTCCCCGCTTCTGGACGAGTTAAATAAAACTAAGGAATTAATAAATAATGACCTGAAAAATACAGCGCTTAATGAAATTATAGAAAAAGTCAACAGGCTTGACCTGAAAATTTCTGAGCTGCAGGAAACAAGCCGGCTAAATGAAAGTGTTGAATTTATAAAGGAAACCCTGTATCAACTTGAAGAAAAATTTAACTATACCAGTGAAAAAATCTCCAATTTTGCGAAATTTACCTCTCAGAATACAGGAATAGAAGTTTCTTCCGTTAATGAGCAATTATTAACCGTAAAAGAAGAACTAAGCTCAAAAATAGATAACAGCGCTGAGGATATAAGCAAGTTTTTATTACAGTTTTCATCAATAGCAGAATCTTTGCAAAAACAGGATGATAAAGATATTCTTAAAGAGCAGATTTATTCTCTCTCCGGGTTTTCCCGGGGAGTATCAGAGGACATTTCCGCATTTTGTAATGAACTTCAACCTTTAAGTGAGATTCAGGCTAAGGTTGAAAGTATTCATAACCAGGTAAGTTTTATTTCAGACAATGACAAAACAAAAGAAATAAACGCCAAAATAGATTTACTAACTGAAGAAATAAGATCTTATGGGGAAGGGCTGGCTTCAATCCGGCAAAATAATACTACTCAGGGATATACAGAGATTTTATCAGGGATTGAAGAGATAAAGGGAACGGTTAATACGATTTCTGAAAATAACGGCCTGCAAAAATTCGATAAGATCGAAGAAAAAATCTCCGGGGAATTCGGCTCCCTTGGAGAGAATATCCAGGAAGTTAAAAACAAAATTGAAAACCTGAATCAATCACTGAATAACTTAAGAAATGCCGAAAAAGAAGATATTGAAAACGCTCTGGAATCCGGTCTTGATGAAATAAAAGGAATTTCTTCCCGTGTATCGGAAGACGTTTCCGGATTAAAAGCGGTTATGTCAGACCTGTTTGATGCCATAGGCAGCCTTGATAAGCCGGATAAAAGAGAACCCGGCAGGCAAAGACTGGAAGAAGCGGTTGCACATGTTGAATCCCTTATAAATAGCGTAAGACCTGAATTTGAGGAACTTAAATCATCTTCCGGAGGTCTTTCTGAAAAACTGGAAGGTCTTACATCTGAAGTTTCCGGCATATCAGGAGAGACTCGCGAAAAACTTGATAAATTTTTTGAGATAAGCAGGAGCCTGGAGTCTCAAATCAACGATAATTCAGCTAATACAGGTGAAATTCTTAACTCATTAAAAAGATTATCGGAACTCAATGAAAATCAATTTAATACCACAAACCTTGCACTGGATGAAATTAAAGGTGAGTTTTCCGGCCTGGGAGAGGAATTAAGCGAATTTGACAGGGATTTGACTGATCTTAACTCCAAAATTAACAAACTGATAATTAATTCAAGTGAAAATAATAACGCCTTAAAAGAAAATCTTGATAACTCCCTTACAGTGATAAAGGAAAATATCAGGCAGGAGTTTAAAAATAACACGTCAACCCTGGTCAACAAAACCCAAATATCCGAACTTTCCGAAGAGCTAAGCCGGATTTATAAAAAGGTCGATGGATTAAATTCGCTTTCCATAAAAGGCTTAAACACATCAGATACCATCAGGCAAGCAATTTTACAAATGGCCGAGTGGATTGATTCCGCCGGTAAACTTTTAGAAGAAAATAATGAAAACACCAGAAAAAACCTGGAAAATGTAGATAACGTCTTAAAAACGGTATCAGATTCCGGAAAAAACATATCTGAGAAAATCAACAGGGTTTGCAATAAATTTGATGACTTCGAGGTACGCCTTGAATCCATTGAAGCCCGCCTGGAAAGACTTGGAGACAACGGTAGCGGAAATAGCGAGATAAGGAAACTAATTCTCGACGTAAGCGAAAAAATACCCTCTCCAAACGGCAAAAAGAATGCAAATGACCTGGTTTTAAATAAAGTAGACAAACTTGAAACACAAATGATTTTGTTCGAAACTAAAATTCAGAGAATACTTGAATTTGTTGAACAGGAAAAAGTCTGAAAATATAAACTATGTTAGTCAAACTGGAAAATATTCATAAATCCCTCGGCGGCAAGCAAATCTTACAGGATATAACTTTCAGCGTAAACGAGGGGGAAATTCTTGCTATAGTAGGATTTAGCGGAGTAGGGAAAAGCACGATACTGAAAATAATAAGCGGCCTGCTCGAAGTGGATTCCGGTGAAGTATCGGTATGTAACGAGGAAATAGGAATGGCATTTCAGTACTCCGCCTTGTTTGATTCGCTTACAGTATTTGAAAACGTGGCTTTTCCTCTTATAGAAAGAAAAGACCTGAAAAAAAAGTATTCTTATAAGCAGGTAAAGGAAATTGTAGAAGAAAAGCTTGACCTGGTAGGTTTATCAGGCATAGAGAACAAGTATCCAAGTGAACTGTCGGGGGGAATGCAAAAAAGAGTAGGATTTGCCCGGGCAATAGTCACAGACCCGCAAATAATCCTGTATGATGAGCCGACATCGGGCTTAGACCCTGTTTCATCGAGGGCTATAGAGGATTATATAGTGAAGTTGTCTAATGAACTATGTGCGGCATCGATTATAGTAACTCACCAGATTTCTACTATCGCACATACATCAGATAGAGTTATAATGTTATACGATGGAAAAATTGTTTGGACCGGAACCCCTACAGAGCTTATAACATCCGTTGACCCATACGCCTATCAGTTTGTCACCGGTAATAAAAAAGGGCCTATGATAGTTTCATTCCATTAATAACCGGCAATTAAGCCGCATTATAATAAAGGAAAAAAGAAAAAATGAAAAAAACAGCAGCACTAAAAGTCGGAATCCTAACAATATTATCAATATGCATACTTATACTGGGGATAATGTGGCTGAAAGGCCGCTCCATATCTATAGGCGAAAAAATAGAAGTCCACTTTAAGGACATTGACGGGATGAGACCGGGTTCTGCCGTGCAAATGATGGGAATGAGAATTGGACAGGTTGACGAAATTCTCCCTGTAGTTGACGGGGAAAACAGCTACATAGCCGTAAGATTTGTAATAAGCGAGCCCGGGGTAGAAATTCCGGGAGCTTCCAGGATATCTATACAACAATCAGGAATAATCGGGGAAAAATTCCTGGAAATAACCCCGCCTTTCCCGGAAACAGTATATATTCCCCTGGAAAAAGACTTTAGCGGAATAGTTAAAGAAGGTGATGAAGTAAAACTTCTGTTTGGGGAAAAATACGCCAAAATAGGAGAAATAAAGGAAGCGAAGATTTTAGACACTAAATCCCTTTGCTATGAAGAACGCCGGTCTATTAAAACGCCAAGGGTATATAAAATTAAATACATTATTAACGTTCCCGATGTGGAAATTCCGCTAAACTCTTCCGTGAAACTTGTCGGGACGGGAACCTCTGATAGCTTCCAGCTAAGGTTTACGCCGCCTGAAGGAGTTATAGTAAGAATGCCTGAAGGAAATTCAAAATACACGGTCGCAGAAACCATCAGGTTGAAAGAATTTCTTGATATCCAGCTGGAAGCTGCCCTCGCGCTAAAAGAAACAAATGATAAAATTAATGAGTTGCTTACAAACGAGTTTATAGATGATATAAGGCTAACTCTTGAAAATACGAGGGATCTAAGTGAAAAAGCCGGTATTATCGTTGACCAGGTAGCCGTAATTGTGGACTCTTCCCGGGACGATATTAAAATGCTTATTTCCTCGGCAACACGCCTTTCAGAGAATATGATAGTCCTTTCAGAAAGCGCAAATGAGCTTCTTACAGATTCCGGGTTCAAAGAAAACCTCATAACGACAGCTGAATCAATTAAAGATATGTCCCGGGAGATTTCCGTGCTGATTGAGGATTCTAAAGTACAGGAAAGCCTGCTAAATATAAATTCTACTACTAATGATGTTTCTGAAATTGCCCGTTATGTTAACGATCTTACAAAAGACAAGGAATTTAGCCGAAATGTGGAAACTACCGTAGTTAACCTAAATGATATGATGATAAAGCTATCCGCAATTGCGGAATCTATTGATGAATTGACTGTCGAGGAAAAAGATAAAATAAAAGAAATTATCCATAATTCGGCAGACGCTTCAAGAGATATAAAGAAATTTTCGGATAAGTTAAACCAAAGGTTCCTGCTGCTGAGACTGTTATTTTAGCAGTAAACGTAACCCCGTAAGCAAGATGAGCTTGCCCCGTGCTTGACACGGGGGCATCTATTTAATTAACTCGAGTCGCGAATTAGCTTAAAAGCAATTATAACAAGGTTTTAAATAGAGTTAAAATTTAAATTTTCAACATGAAGCAGACTACAAAAAT
>JANQIY010000284.1 GCA_028281965.1 Candidatus Gastranaerophilales bacterium | reverse complement strand
TAAAATGACCGGCAAAGCCGGACCATTTTACGCTCCCGCTTCGCAAACAAATATTGCTCAGTCATATCCTGGCTTTTGGCTAATTCGCGACTCAAGTTAATTAAACATTCAGTTTTTATGGGATACAATATTTACAAAATATACCGATTTCAATAAATAATCTTAAAATGAAATAAATTAACATAAATCGGTATGGCGAAGCAGGAGCGACGTTTTCTTAATGTCGGGCTTTGCCGGCGGCAGCAGGAGCCTGGTCTCATTCATGCCGGCGACAGCGGGAGCATAGCCTCATTCATTCCCGATTTTAAGAAAACTAACTCATTTTAGTATAGCAAAAATTTTTGATAGTACCATGAAATTCAAAAGCAGTTTGATTAAAATCCAAAAATCGAACCCATATGCCTTCTATAACCTATTTTTCGAGTTTTTAGACAAACGGGCTCTCAAGAAAATTTTGAAAGGTTTATTTATCGGCATGGTTTCCACGTTAATCTGCTCCCATGCCTTTGCACATCCTCAAAAAATAGAGCAGGCAAGGCAATTTCTGGATAAATTCCAGAAACTTAGTCATTTATACGATAAAAAACTTGTAGATATGTATTCAAACAAGGCAAAAATTATACGTATACTGGAAAAAAAAGGAGAAAAAGACGAAAAAGTAATGCTCCCCGTTAAAGCGTATAAAAAAATGCTGGGTTACGTCAGGTTTTTTGCCAAAATAAGAGGTTATAAGAACTATTATAAAAACCTGGCGTATGAAATGGAAAATGAAAATGTGCGAATAACAGGAAAAAGAGTAAATAATTCAGGCTATGAAGCTCCAGTTTCAATACTGGTAGGTGAAAATTCCGAAGGAAAGCTGAAAATTCTTGAGGAAAGAACAGCCACAAAATCAGAATTTTTGATTAAGCAGGTATTTAAGCGGGCTAACTAACACTGAGCTGTAATTGCGGGAGTATCAAGCTTGTTTAACCCTGACTTTTGAACATCTATACCGATTTAAAAAGGTTTAATTTTCTGCTCTATAAGCTGTTTGAATTCCTCGAGGTCTTCGGGAGTATCTATTCCAAGCGGTTTATAATCAACTATTTCGGTCTTAATTGTGAACCCGTTTTGCAAGGCCCTTAATTGCTCAAGACATTCGGCCTGCTCAAGGTCGGTTTGCGGAAGTTCGGTCATCCGCAAAAGAGCTCCTCTTCTGTACACATAAAGCCCGATATGAGCGTAATACTTAGCAATTCCAGCCTGTCTTTCAAAAGGAATCCCCGCTCTTGAGAAATAAAGCGCTTTCCCGTCATTTGCTATAACAGCTTTTACCAGGTTAGGGTTCAGTATTTCATTTTTATCTGTAATTTTTCTTATAAGCGTGGAAATATCAGCGGTTTTGTCGGAAATTAAACATTTTATAGCCGTATCTATGCTCCCAGGGGAAATCAGCGGCTCGTCGCCCTGGACATTTACAGCTATTTCTATATCGGGATTATCCCTTACTATTTCCGCAATCCTGTCGCTGCCGCTCTGGTGCTCAGCTGAAGTCATCCGGGCTTCCCCGCCAAAGCTTTTTACCGCATCATAAATCCTCTGGTCGTCAGTAGCAACAATAACACTGTCTGCAATCGCTGATTTTTCTGCTTTTTCATAAACCCACCGGATTATAGGTTTGCCCTGGATTTCAATAAGCGGTTTACCCGGCAGTCTGGTTGAAGAGTACCTTGCCGGGATTATAACAGCTATTTTTGTCATACAACTTCTTTCCAGACTTCATTATTCTCCAGAAGTTCCTGGTCAAGCTCATTTTCATTGGAAGCTATTACTGCAGCCACTACAGCGTCACTGGTTACATTGACTACTGTCCTGAACATATCAACCAGCCTGTCAAATGCAAACAATAAAACATATGCCTGTCCTACTTCTTCAACAGAGAGTTTTAAACTGCCCTGCAAAATTAAGGCTAGAGTAATAACTCCGGCGCTGGGGATTCCTGCTGATGTGCTTGATGCGATTATTGCAAAAATACCGATAAGCAGAATTAAATATGGAGTTAATGTAATATCATATGCCTGTGCTATAAAAATTACGCCAACCGACTGGAAAAGAGCCGTTCCGTCCATATTCATGGTTGCTCCGAGCGGCAGCACAAAGCTGCATATCCTGCTTGAAATTCCAGCTCTTCTCTCGCAGCAGGCTATGGTTACAGGAAGCGTCGCTGAACTGCTTGCTGTACCGAATGCAACCATCATTGCCTCTGTTATTGCCTGGTATAAAGATATGAATTTTACTTTTGAGAATAATTTTATGATCAAAGGATAAGTTACAAAGAATTGAAGCGCAAGACCCAAAAGGATTACGGAAGCGTAAACCCATAGATCCTTAACAGTACCTATCCCTGTTTTAGCTACAGTATAAGCCGTTAAAGAAAATATACCCGGGGTTGCTATAATCATAATCCAGTCTGTAACCTTCATTGTAGCAGCAAATGCCGACTCAAAGAATGACACAACCGGACGATTAACTTCTCCAATCGAGGCAAATGCCGCTCCAAATATGATTACAGCGATTAAAACCTGAACCATTGTAGTTTCCATTGAGTTTTGAGGAGCATTTTCATCCGCAAGAGGGCTACTCGGTATCATATTTAAAATCAGGTTTGAAACATTGGAGGTGTTATTTTTTATAATTTCAACTTTTTCCTGTATAAGGTTAGACTGTTGCGCATCTATTTTATGTTTCATGCCCTTACCCGGAGAAACTAAAAGCGCTAAGGAAATACCGATAATTACCGCAATAACGGTTATCAGTCCGTAGTATCCAACCATTTTTAACCCAATTTTACCGATTTGCCTGCTGTCACCGAGACTGGCGATTCCTACTATGATTGCGCTAACTACTAACGGAATGACTATCATCTGGATTAGTTTTATAAATGCCTGTCCTACAAAGTACAGCGTGTCATGAAAAGTTGTAGGTTCTCCATATTGAAACGGAAATACTACTCCTACAATCAATCCGCCTATTAGAGCTAAAAATATATGCCAGTTTCTTTTTATCCCCAGTCCGATAGCTACGAGGATTTGCCAGTGTAATTTCATTTATGGTTCCTTTCTATTAATTATAAAATTTACAACATTATTATCTCAATTTTATTCTATAATTGCAAAAAGTTTTGTCATCATTTACATAAATTAGAATCTGCGTTAAAAGACACAGATTCTAAATAGTTTTATTTATTTTTAATAATTATATGTCTATTTTTTAGCGAGCATATATTCGTAAATCTGTGTTCTTTGAAGCCTGTTGGTTCCGCCTTTGACGCGGCTGTCTACGCTTCTCTGGATAAGCGGGGCAAAATCCGTGTTTGCTATAAACCCGACATTTCCGAATAAGTGCAGGGTTTCCATTGTTACGCTGTTTGCTGCTTCGCTTGCTTTGACTTTTGCCATTGATGCCAGTTTTATATTTATTTTGCCTTTATCTATTGAATCAGCGCTGTAATATGCCAGCATTCTTGCAGATTCCACTTCAGTGAACATATCCGCCAGAGTGAACTGCACTCCCTGGCTTGTTGAAACACTTTCACCGGCTGAGTTTTTGGTTTCTTTTACAACTTCAATACCTTTTACGAGCGAACTGTGTCCTATTCCTACTGAAATTGCCGCTATAAGCGTTCTTGCAACGGTTAATACTTTTTCAAAATTATCCTCGATTGTTGCAATACACTGTTCTTCTTTAAGGTTATGCGATAATTTTACCTGGTTAAACACAATTTTTGATGAAGATATTGTTTTTGAGGACTCTTCAATGCGAATGTCACTTTCATGGATTGTAAACAAACGTACCTTGTTTTCTTCGTCTTTTGCAAATATCACAAATTTATCCGAGTAAAGTTGTTCGTTGCTGACCAGTTTGGTTCCTTCAACCTGCCATCCTTCAGCTGTCTTTGCCGCTGTTGTTTTAAGGTTTTTAAAACCTGAAAATCCTGATTCCATGCATAAAAGGTTTACAGTTTCTCCTTTATTTATGCAGTCTTCAGCTTTTAAGCCTGTATAGGTCTTTAAAATTTCCCTGAAAATAACTTGATCAGCGAGTATGTAGGCTGAAAGCGAATCATGTTTGGAGATTTCCTCTATAGAAACAATCAGTCCCAGATAGTCGCCGTAAATTTCATTCTCACCGGGTAATGTTCCGAAACCCCCGCCCAGGTAGTTTTTAATTACTTCCTTTGGGTTTAAGTCAGGTGACAGGTTTTTATCTATCAGTTCTTGTGTTTTTTTAATGCAATCAAGATGCCTTGCTCCAAGGTCGAATTGTCCAGTCATATCTTTTTTTCCTCTTATACCGTAACTTTGATAATAAATTAAGTTAACACAAACATTCTTATCAGGCTATAGTGTAAATAAACTTAAAATATTAAGGAAGCAAACCGGTTAAATTTTCGTATGTTTCCGGGCGTCTATCCCTGTAAAATTGCCATTGTTTTCTTGTTTCAGTGATTAAATCAAGGTTAAGCTCAGAAATTACAAGTTCTTCTTTATCTTCTGAACCTTTAGCTAAAAACCGGCCTTTAGGGTCGACAAAATAACTTGTGCCGTAAAACCTGTCCGAGTTGAATTCTTCCGTTCCGACACGGTTAATTGCGCCTATATAGTACATATTTGCCACAGCATGAGCGGGTTGCTCGACTTCCCAGAGGTACTTTGATAAGCTATCCACTGTAGCCGAAGGATTAAAAACGAGCTCTGCCCCTGCAAGTCCCAGAAGCCTGGCTCCTTCCGGGAAATGCCTATCATAGCACGTATAGACCCCTACTTTGCAGTAAGCTGTGTCAAACACCGGATAGCCCAGGTTTCCGGGTTTAAAGTAAAATTTTTCCCAAAACCCTTTAAGGTGCGGGATATGGTTTTTTCTGTAAATTCCCTTAAGTTCCCCGTCAGCGTCTATTACAGCAGTTGTATTGTAATAAATTCCCCTTTGGACTTCCTCAAAAATCGGGACTACGAGCACAATACCGTGGTTTTTTGCGACTTCCTTCATTGTAGTTACCGTATTCCCTGAAACCGGCTCTGCCCATTCAAACCATTTATTATCCTGTTCTGCCGGGAAGTACGGTGAAAAAAACAGTTCCTGCATTGCAAAAACCTGCACGCCTTTCTTAACTCCGGTCTCTATGAATGAAATTGTTTTATCAATGTTTTCTGCCTTGGTTTTACAAGCTTTCGCCTGAATCAGCCCTGCTTTTATCTTTGTCATAACTTATTCCCTCTCCAGCCTTTGAACCTCTATAATAGCTTCTTCCAGGCATCTTAGTGTGTTTCCTATTTCATAGGGAACAAATTTGTTTTTTTCAAGCATTTCCTGCTCGACTTCCAGTATCAGCTCGTTTGCCCGAATCAATTTATCCACTCTTGTACTCATTTTATTACCTCGGATTTTTATTTAATTATAAAAAGAGCATGCCATTTCTAGCCTGCCCTTTTTATAATTAAATAAAATATTTTTTATACTGCGTAAACACTTACCTGGGTTCTGTCTCTTCTGTGTTTTTCAAATTTTACAACTCCGTCAACAAGGGCGAATAAAGTGTCGTCTTTTCCGATGCTTACATTGTTTCCGGGATGAAATTTTGTCCCTCTTTGTCTTACAAGTATATTTCCGGCAAGTACGCTTTGCCCGCCGAACTTTTTAACGCCAAGTCTCTTGGAATGACTTTCCCGTCCGTTTTTTGAGGAACCTACACCTTTTTTATGCGCCATTTAGGATTCACCACCTTTTTATATTTATTCTATGATGCTGCTTTTGATTCTTTACCCTCGAACGATACTTTCCACCATTAGCCTTGAAAATGGCTGCCTGTGACCGTTTTTCTTACGGGTACCTTTTTTGGGTTTCATTTTATAAACTATAACTTTTTTATCACGGTCATTTTTAAGAATTTTTCCTTTTATTTTAACGCCTTCCAGGTAAGGTTGGCCGACCTGTGAATTTTCGCCGTCAATTATCATCAATACCTTCTCAAGTTCGACTGAATCGCCTTGCTGGGCTTCAAGAAGCTCGATATCCACATATTGTCCTTCGGCTACTTTATATTGCTTTCCACCTGTCTCGACTACTGCAATCATTTTTAGTTTTTCCTTTATCATTGTTTTTTTATTTTATTACATTGAAACTCCACGCTTATATGCGTGTAATTAAATATAACAGCCTGAAAAATCCATGTCAATTTTTGTTTTTTAGACTGTTTGCGGGAGAAATTCCGGTTGGGAAAGTATTGATATAAGGTGATTTTCCGACAAATACCTGTTAGCTGCCCTCCGGATATCTTCTGAAGTTACCGCTTTTATTTTTTCTTCTATTTTATTGTCATATTCCGCTCCGACATCCATAGTTGCATAGTATCCGAGGTAATATGCCTGCTGGGAGTTTGTTTCGTGCAAAAAGGCCCTTTTGCCGAGATAATTCATTTTTGCATCTTCAAGCTCTTTTTCTGAAACAGGTTCGTTTTTAAGTTTGTTAATTTCTGTTTCAAAGCCTTCCAGGCAGGTTTTAATATTGTTTGGAGCCGTTCCGATATAGACAGTGTAAAGACCCATATTCTTAAGAGCTTCCATTGCGCTTCTTACATTGTATGCAAGCCCTTTTTTATCCCTGAGTTCTATGAATAACCTTGAACTTAACCCGCTTGAGCCTAAAATTACGTTCATAACCGTTAATGCCGGGAAATCCTCATCAGATATGGAAGGGCCTATCCAACCCTGCGCTATTTGAGCCTGAGCTGAGTCTTCACGGGAAATTGTCACTATTTTATTGCCTTTTAGCACAACTTTCGGGATTTCAATATCAGGTATGTTTTGCTGGTTGATTTTGCCGAACTTCTCTTCCAGAACCTTAATTACTTCGTTTTTATAAATGTCGCCGGCCACTGAAAATGTCATTCTATCAGGGATTAAACACTTTTCGTAATAAAATTCCCTGATATCTTCGATTTTTATCGAGGGCAGTTCTTCAAGGATTACTGTATGGGAATGACCGTAAGGATGGTCTTTAAACATGCTTTTTACGAGGTTATCAAATGCCTGTGTTTTAGGGGAGTCAAGTTCCAGGCTGAGTTCTCCCGTCAGTTTTGTTCTTTCTTTTTCAATGTTTTCAAAAGTTGAATTTTTTATAGTGTCTTCCAGCAGGTTAATTGCGGTTTCAAAATCTTCATTTAAGCATAATAGCCTTGCCCGCAGGTAGTCCTGCTTTGATTCGACGCTTAGCTCAATGGCGTTGGAGTCCAGCTCATTTGCAATATCTTCTGAGCTCCTGGTTTTTGTCCCCTGCAAAAGGAGCCTGCTGGTCATATTTGCTGTACCTGCAATGGTTTCATACTTTACTCCTGTCCCTAAAAACAGGTTTACAGCTATTCTTGGGGTATTGGGGTTTTTTCTTGTTATTACTTTTATATTATTGCTTAGTTTATCTATTTGAAAAGAATTCATTGTTGTCTCCTTAAAAAGATTTTGCTCCGGTTATTCCGGTATTAATACTGAAGCTGACATTTTATTCAGGTCCAGGTACTTCTGTGCCGCCTGTTTTACGTCTTCACGGGATATACCTTCCAGTACGTCCAGGTATTTTGCGTGGCAGCTTATATCCTCGTAAACCGTCATAAAATGCCCTATGACTTCCCCGATATCGGAAACGGTTTCCGAGTCATCTGCAAAACCTGCTTTTAAACGTTTTTTGGCTTTTTTTAACTCATCTTCCGTTATAAGTTCTTCTGAAACTTTTTTAATTTCCCCTTTTAAAAGTTCAAGGGCCTTTTCTTTTTTATCGGGTATAAAATTTCCCTGCACAAGAAAGATATTACCTTCCCTGAACTCGTACTGGGCGGTTCCCGTAACGTTAAACACCTGCTCTTTCTGCTTTTCTATGAGATTTTGGTAGGTTCTTGAGCTTTTACCTTCCCCGAGAACCGTACTCAGTATATCAAGACAGATATTTTCTTTTAATTCCCCGGGTTTTGGGCCATGAAACCCAAACATTAAAAAACCTGTATTAATTTCTTTTCTCTTGTTTTCTACATATCTTAGCTCTTTTTGCTCCGGTTCCTGCTCATATTCAAGCTTTGTCGATTTTCTTTCTTCGGGAAATACGAAATTTTTGCGTATAAGTTCGATAATTTCGTCAGAATCTACTTCCCCAACGATTATAGTGAACATATTTTCCGGTGTGTACCAGCTTTTGTAGTAATCCATTATCGTATCCCTGGAAACACTTGCTATAACTTCCGCTGTTCCTATAACATCTCTTTTATAGGGATGAACCTTATACATCTGGGCATTTAACTCGTCAAAGGTCTTTGTCCAGTGATTATCATCCCGCATCCTTATTTCCTCAATTACGACAAACCTTTCCCGTTTCTCTTCAACATCAGGTGTTTTAGGGTCAAATACCGGCCCGATTTCAGCTTCGGGAAGCTGCGGGTTCAGCATCATATCAGCATGTAATTCCAGCGCTTCGATCAGGTTTTCATTTTTTTCGCCCTTTGGAAGGGTCACATAGTAAAAAGTGTAATCTTTCCAGGTTGCGGCGTTTACTACCGCTCCTTTTGCTTCAAGACGCCTATCGAATTCTCCTGCCGGGTTTTTGGGAGTTCCCTTGAACATCAGGTGTTCAAGAAAATGAGAAATCCCCGTTATTGAGTCGTTCTCATTAAGCGAGCCGGTTTTTATCCAGGTACTGATATTCACCAGCTTGCCGGGTTTATGGGCAATTATCACTGTATGTCCATTATCAAGTTTATAAATTTCTACGGATTTATCCACATAAGGAAAAACTACATCTTCTCTGTTTTGAATTTCCGGCATTTTGATTGTCATATTTAAAAAGCTCCATTACATTTGAATACTTTTTATTCTACTCTAATTTATATTCAAGTTACAAACTATACTTTTTTACTACATCTACTTTTTATATTGAGCCCTGGAGAATTAAGCATACTAAAAACCCTCTCAGGCACATTTTGAGAGAAAAGTAATAAAAACCTACGCATAAATGGAATTTTTAAAAATGCGTATATAACGACTCTTTATTTTCCCTTAGTATAAACTTTTATTAAACACCTCAAAATCATCAACCAAATTTAATAACTTTGATTGACGGCAAAATATCTATTTGATAATTGAAATAGATTGACCGATAAATTTAATTGTATAAAATTTACCAACTAAGAACTGTTATGCGTATTTAAAACCAGTTTTTATGGACTCATCTCTCATTTTCTGAACTGATTCGAGTTCTGTTGATGCAGCTTTATATTGTGTTTCATAGGTTTTTAATTGCATCTCAAGCTGGGTGTCTTCAAGATGCAGGGCTTCAGTTATTGCTCCCTTTTGTTGTTCCATCTCTTCTGTCATATCTCCATTCAGAGCTGAAAACTGTTGAGCTATGAATGAAGATTGCTGGGCAAGAAACAATCTTTGCTGAGTAATCATCTGCATAATAAATGACAAATCGCTTACGTATCTTGTCAGCATTATGTATCTGGCTTGGGTAGCGGCTAAACCCATAGTTAACCTCCTTTAGTTAAAATCTTTACCGATTATTAGATATTTTGATTTTTTTGTGCTAGTTGTATATTATTAGGATAGTAATTGGTTTCTCTCTTTATAAATTTTTTGGTTATTTAAATGAACTGTAAGGGTTAGGAGACATAAATGAAAGTTTTTAAAAATCTATTTATTGTTTGTTTATTGGTTGGTTTTTTAGGTTTTGATTCAGCTTTTGCCGGAAGTTATAATCCTGGTGTTATTCCTCTTGAAAGTTCCTCTAATGTAATTCGTGCTGATGTTAAGTCTGAAAGAATACCTGCCGGTACCGTTCTTGAAGTTAGAATGGAAACGCCCGTAAATTCTCACAACTATTTTGAAGGTGATACCTTTAGGGCTAACCTTCTTGAAGACATTAGGATTGGGAATCTGGTTGTTCTTCCTTCAGGAACTATGATTCGCGGTAGTGTTGAGTATGTTCTTCCTAGCAGGCATTTTAGTAGGGGTGGTCAATTAGGCTTGAATTTTGATCATGCTGTTACGCCTTTTGGTAAGCAAATCCCTCTTGATGCCAGAGTTACAAGGGCTAGAAACCTTGATCCTGAAGGGAACTTTTCTGCCGGGGGCGGTTATTTTGATGCTCTTGGGAAAAATTTTGAAACCAGCGCTAACATTTTAACTTCTACAACCAAGTATTGTGTTGATAAAGGTCTGTTGTTCTGGAGTGGTGTTCCCGTTGCCGTTACCGCGCCTTTAGGTGCATTTACCGGCACAATTGGCGGTTCTGGCTATTTTTTAGTCCGATTAATTTACGATATGTTTGATAAAGGTGAAAATGTTAAGGTAAATCCCGGTGATATTGTAGAGCTAACTCTTATTGAACCGATGGATGTACCTGTAAATTAACCAGGCTTAAGCATAATGCCTCACCGGCTGCGGATTTCTCCGCATTCCAGTTCTTTGTCTGTTACTAAATCAACTCCTTTGTTTTTCTCCTCCGTTGAGTAAGTTCTTTTCTCCTCTGTGGGTTGTTGTTTTGTAATTAGTATATACAAAATCAATCTTATCTATTTAAATAAAAACAATTTATTTGGTCTGATTTCAAAAGCATTAAAAATTTTAACATTCTGTAATATTTTATTATGAAAGGCAAATTTATTAATGAATACAGAAATTTTGTGTGTAGGAACTGAGTTGCTTTTAGGCGATACGGTAAATACCAATGCTTCTTATATATGCCTAAAGTTGGCTGAGGTTGGCATAGATTGTTTTTATCATTCTGTAGTCGGTGACAATTCGGAGAAGATCAAATCCGGTCTTGATATTGCCTTAAAAAGAGCGGACTTGATTATAATAACAGGAGGATTAGGCCCTACAGATGATGATATTACAATGCAGAGTGCGGCCGATTATTTTAGTAAAGACCTTGTCTTTAATGAAGATGCATATCAGAAAGTACGGGAATTTTTTGAATCAAGAAACCGGAAAGTTCCCCAAAAAGCGAAGAAACAAGCTTATTTCCCGGAAGGGGCGGAAATCATACCTAATTTTACCGGAACAGCTCCGGGAGTTTTTTGGAAGATAAACGGAAAAATCTTGATTATTCTTCCCGGAGTCCCTGATGAACTTTATAAAATGTGGGAGACTTCCATTCAGGAGAAATTAAGGAGTTTTTCGGATTCCGTATTGATAAAGCGTTTTTTAAAATTCTTTGGCATTCCCGAAGGTACGGTTGGTGAAAAAATTAAAGACCTCATGGCGCTGGAGAATCCAACAGTTGCGCCACTGGTTTCAGACGGCCAGGTAAACGTAAGGATTGTTGCAAAAGCAGCGACGGTACAGCAGGCTGAATCATCTATAAAAAATATAGAAAAGCAGGTATTGCAGCGGATCGGTGAATTTTTCTGGGGATATGACAATGATTCCCTGGAAAAAGTAGTAGGACAAGCGCTTGCTCAAAAAAAATTAAGCGTGTCAGTTGCCGAATCCTGCACAGGTGGATTAATCAGCTCCAGGCTTACCGACATTTCCGGAAGTTCTTCCTACATAAAGCTCAATTTGACCACATACTCAAATGAGGCCAAAATTAATACTTTAAAAGTAAATCCTGAGCTAATAGACAAATATGGAGCGGTTAGCGAACCTGTTGCCCGGGAAATGGCGGAAAATGTGAGAAAGTATTCAAAAACTGATATAGGACTTGGTGTAACAGGCATCGCAGGCCCTGCGGGAGGAACTCCGGAAAAGCCCGTTGGATTGGTTTACATAGGTCTTTCTGATAAAGACCGGGCAGTAGTCCATAGAGTTAACATAAATCCGGAATTTGAGCGTAAAGTTGTTAAGCATAGAGCGAGTCAGTACGCCCTGAACTTTTTGCGCCTTTTTATTACTGAATTTCAAAATATATCAGGATAAATCATGTCTGTCTTCCCCGGACGTTTGGGGAGGGTAAAAAATCACGTCATTTTATACCGCTACCGAATAAATTATCCAATTTATTCTTCTTCATCCTCTTCTGATTCATCCTCTTCTGAAAAATCATCGTTATCAGAATAAGTTTCCTGCGCTTCATCTTCCATTTCATCTTCTTCCATTTCATCTTCGAAACCTGCAGGAGATTTCTCATAGTCCTCTTCTGAGGATGACTCTTCCATTGAAAACTCAGGTGCGCCAAACATACCTTCAATTTCTTCAAGAATTGCTGAGGGTTTTCTGACGCCTGCCTTGCTTAGTCTTCTTTTTCTTTCTTCCTCTTCCTGGTCCTCGGAAGTGTGGGTGAGGTGGTAATGTCCGGTACCGGCAGGGATAAGCCTTCCTATAATGACGTTCTCCTTAAGCCCTCTCAATACGTCTTTTTTACCTTCCACAGCCGCTTCTGTCAGAACCCTTGTTGTTTCCTGGAAACTTGCCGCTGATATAAAGCTTTCTGTATTCAAGCTGGCTTTTGTTATACCAAGAAGGACGGGTGTATATTCAGCAGGCGCTGATTCTTCCATTTCAGCTATTTTTTCATTTTCCTGCTCAACCAGTTTAGCTTCAGTCAACTCACCCGGCAAAAGCTTTGTATCTCCGGACTCATCAACTTTAACTTTTTTAGTCATTTGCCTTACGATAACCTCAACGTGTTTATCGGCGATTTCTACGCCCTGAGACCTGTATACCCTCTGGACTTCATCTACCAGGTATTTTTGAACGTCATTGACACCGCTGAGTCTTATAACATCATGCGGGTTAAGAGGTCCGCCTGTCAAAGGCTGGCCTTTTATGATTTTTTGCTTGTCTGATACAATTATGTTGGAATCTACCGGAATTTTTATTTCCTGGCGGCCATTCTCAGTTACAATATATAATCTTGCGGCGTCTTCTTCGTGTTCTATTTCAATTTCGCCGTTTTCTTCTGCTAAAATAGCGCTTTCCTTGGGTTTTCTTGCCTCAAGAAGTTCTTCAACCCTTGGAAGACCCTGAACAATATCCCCGGTTTTCTGACGCTCAAAAACGAGTGTTGCAAGCAAATCGCCTCGCTGTACCAGACCTTCGTCTTCGGCTTGTAATTGAGTACCTACACTTATAAGGTAAGGCCTTCCAATATGTACTGTCAGCTCTTTGCCTTTAATATTAACAATTTTACCTGATATTGCAGCTTTTTCACCACTTTCGGAAATTACCTGCTCTATACTTATCAAGTCATTTTCTTTTACTACCGGATTGGTTTTTAAAGTTATAGTCTTATAAGAATCGGGAGTAATAAGGAAAATCCTTCTTACTTCCTTACCTTCAGGATCTTCTTTCAAGCTAACCTTAGCGGCGTTTCTTACAAGCACCTGGGTTTTTGAAATAGGTGTCTTAGGCTCAATAAACTGGCCGGACTCAACCAGGAGTTCTGTTTGAAGAGATGTTTTTTCTCTTGAGGCCGCTTCAGTTTCTCTTCTTACAATAAGGTTTTCAAGAACAACCAGTTTCAGGTTTTGTTCCTCAGCGGGGGCATCTCCCGGGTAAAGCTCTACCAATCCCTTAAGATGGCTTAAGTAACCTTCCATTTGAACTACAAGGCTTGTCCTGGTAAGATTAGCTCCTTCCAGCTGGCGAATCCTTGCTCCATCCCTATACTGAAGCTGGGTTACTGATACCATGCTGATAAGGTCTGTCTCTGTTGATTCAAATTCAATATTCACGTCTTTAGGCCCGATTTCATACTCCTGAATCGATCTGATAAGGATTTCAACGGCTTTTGCTTCGGTTTGCTCAGCTTCTTCGGATTCTTCGTCATCCATATCCATATCCCTGGAGTAGTCCTGGTCATAGTTTATAAAGTTTATGATGCTCTTTTCTTTTGCCTTGACTCCTTTGGTGATTTCTGTCCCTTTTTCTACGATTTCGCCGTCTTCGACATTAACAGTGTTGATGTCATCTACTTTTACAAGCTCTCCGGGTCTTACAATCACTTCCTGAATGATGTTGTTGTTTTCCTTGATTTCAACAATACCGTCGATATGAGTCCTTACATCCTTGACAACCTCTGTTCCGGCAACAACATAAGTCCCTGTTTCCACCATTTTTAAGGACGAATCCTTGCTTATCTGGTGAATTTCCTCGGGAATAAATATAATTTTTCCGGGACTGGTTATTATCTGGTTTTCATCAACTTCAATTCCGTCATAGCGGATTTCTCCACTGGAAGTTACTTTATTTTCTTCCTCAATAAGCTCGGCAATGACCATTCCATTTTCTACAATGGTATCTACCGGGGATTTTACGATGTAAGTTTCGTCTGTTCCCTCAACCCGCCAGAGCTGTTCCTTTTTGGTTGTTTCAAGAACCGCGTTTTTAGGAGTTAAGGAAGCTATAACAACGGTAATTTCCTTACCGCCGACAATTTTCTTGATTTTCTTGCCTTTAAGTTCGGTTTCCTCAAGCTCAAGGTCATCAGGAATCCTGACCTCACCGCCATGATCGCTTAAGGTAGTTGTTTCAGCGATGATTTCCCCGGGTTTTACTTCCTGTTCGTTTTTAACAAGAATGGTTGAGTTTCCGGGCAGGCCGTAAACATCACCTGCAAGCACCCAGATTTTCCCGCCCCTGTTGGCTGTTCTGCTGATATTACCCTGCCTGTCACGTTTTTCATCAACGTTAAACCCTTCAAACAGGATTTTTCCGCCTACATCAGATGTAATATCCTTTGTGGCTTTTTCAGTCAATCTTCCGGAGCCGTCAAGCGAGCTGGGATCATACTCGGCAATCGGGTTGCCCTTTTTAATTGTATCTCCTTTTTTTACAAACAATGTAGCCCCATGAGGGATGGTATAGGAGTTTTTCTTGCCTTTGTCATCTTCGATTTCCAGCTTTAACTGTTTGGATGCAACATTTACGATATCACCGTGTCTTGTTCTTAGTTCGCGGGTCGTTGTTTCTGTAAGTACTTTTCCTTCGTTTTTTGCGACTATCTGGCGTATGCTTCCGGCTCCTCTAAATACGCCGCCTGTGTGGAACGTTCTCATTGTAAGCTGTGTTCCCGGCTCTCCAATACTCTGGGCGGCTATAATTCCGATAGCTTCGCCTATGTCTACCGGTCTGTTATTTGTTAATGCCCAGCCATAGCAGTGCTGGCATATTCCATGCTCAGTACGGCAGGTTAACGGGGAGCGGATTTTAATTTTTTTAATTTCAAGCTCTCTTACAATATTTATTTCATTTTCGGATAAAATTGTATTTTTATTTATAGCAATGTTTCCATCTTTATCTTTCACATCTTCAATTATTGTCCTGCCGAGAAGTCTTTCGGTTAGTGAAACAATTTCTTTTTCAGCGTCCGTAATCGTTTCAATTTCAATGCCTTCTTCAGTTCCACAGTCTTTTTCCCGGATAATAACATCCTGTGCCACGTCTACCAGTCTTCTTGTTAAATATCCCGAGTCAGCTGTTTTAAGAGCCGTATCAACAAGCCCTTTTCTCGCGCCGTAACTTGAAATAATATATTCTGTTACGCTGAGGCCTTCGGTAAAATTAGCTTTAATAGGAAGGTCAATAATTTGGCCCTGCGCGTCTGCCATCAGTCCGCGCATTCCAACCAACTGGCTAACCTGGCTTATATTACCTCTGGCTCCGGAGAATGCCATCATATAGACAGGATTTGTTTTCTTAAAGTTTTGTATTACGCTTTGTGTAAGCTTTTCAGTGGTTTCACTCCAGGTGTCAATAACTTTTGTGTACCTTTCTACCTCTGTGATTTCCCCCTTAAAATAACGCTGGGAGGATTTATCAATTTCTTTTTCCGCATTTTCAATCAGCTCTTTTTTCATGGGAGGAATGTCTAAATCATCAATTGATATTGTTGTTCCCGCTTTAGTTGCGTACTTAAAACCCAAATTTTTGAGACAGTCAGCAAGGTATGCTGTTTTTGATGTGCCATATTCCAGGTATATCTTGGACAACAACTTATTTAAAGCTTTCTTGTCAACCACGTTATTTATAAAATCAAATGATTTTTTTGGATTTTTCGACATTAGGGTACTCATAGTTTTATATTTACCTCTTTTTATTAATATTCCATCTGTAAAAATAGTATTGATAAGGTTTTAAGAAACAACGGCCTCTCTAACAGTCATATTAAATATAATCCTGCCTGGTGTTGTGACTATTTTTTCTCCTTTTCCATCCCTGACTTTAACTTTGGAGTGCATATTTATGATGCCGGCTTCCAGCGCCGTAATTACGTCGTTAAAATCAAGGAAACATCTTTCAGGCTCTGAGTCTTGCTGTGTATCCATAGTTAAGTAATAGATTCCAAGAACCATATCCTGGGTAGGAGTGATGCATGGTTTTCCTGTAGCCGGCAGGAGAATGTTATTGGGCGAAAGCATAAGCATCCTCGCTTCTGTCTGCGCTTCTATTGAAAGCGGGACATGGACAGCCATCTGGTCACCGTCAAAGTCGGCGTTAAATGCTGAGCAGACCAGCGGGTGCAGCTGAATTGCCCTTCCTTCTACAAGAACCGGCTCAAATGATTGAATTCCCAGTCTATGAAGTGTAGGTGCACGGTTTAGCAGTACAGGATGACCCTCTATAACTTCTTCCAGCGCATCCCAGACTACGTTTTCCGAGCGTTCTATCTTTTTCTTTGCTGATTTTATATTCTGAACTATTCCCCGTTCAATTAATTTATTTACAACAAACGGCTTGAAAAGCTCAACAGCCATTTCTTTCGGAAGTCCGCACTGGTTTAGCTTAAGCTGCGGGCCTACAACAATAACGCTTCTTCCCGAGTAATCAACCCTCTTACCAAGGAGGTTTTGCCTGAAACGTCCCTGTTTGCCTTCGATAATGTTGCTTAAGGATTTTAAAGGCCTGTTGTTTGGGCCAATTACCGTTCTTCCGCGTCTTCCGTTATCAATAAGAGCGTCAACTGCTTCCTGAAGCATTCTTTTTTCGTTTCTTACGATGATTTCAGGAGCTCCCATCTCGATTAATCTTTGCAGACGGTTGTTTCTGTTGATAACCCTTCTGTATAAGTCGTTAAGATCGCTTGTAGCGAACCTTCCACCGTCCAACTGCACCATTGGTCTCAGGTCAGGCGGAGTTACGGGCAGTACGTCCATAATCATCCAGGTTGGGTCTGTATTGCTTGATACCAGGGACTCTACAAGTCTTAACCTTTTAATTACCTTTGCTTTTTTCTGGATTGAGCCGCCGACTGATTCCAGTTCGTTTCTCAGGGACTCAATCATTTCATTAAGGTCAATCTCTGACAGGAGCTGTTTTATGGCTTCCGCTCCAATTCCTACTTCCAGTGTTGACTCTTCATTTTCAAGTATATAGTCTTCATAATCTTCTTCGGAAAGAAGTTGAGTCTTTTTATAATCGGAATCACCCGGGTCTAGCACTATATAGCTGTTAAAATAAATTACCTGCTCAAGGTCTCTTAATGACATGTCAAGGATTAATCCAAGATAACTCGGGATTCCTTTAAGGAACCATATATGAGAAACCGGCGCCGCAAGGTTGATATGTCCCATTCTGTGACGTCTTACCTTACTGTCAGTAACTTCTACACCGCAACGTTCGCAGATAATACCTTTATGTCTTACTCTTTTGTATTTTCCACAGTAACATTCCCAGTCTTTTGAAGGGCCAAAAGTTCTCTCACAGAACAATCCGTCACGTTCCGGCTTTAAAGTACGATAGTTAATGGTTTCCGGTTTATTAACTTCTCCATAAGACCATTTCATAATCCTTTCAGGAGATGCAATCCCTATTCTTATATAATCAAAATAATCTATGCTGGTAGACAATTTTATTCTCCCTTGTTCTAAGCTCTTAACCTTTTTATATATGATTTCCTTAATTGATATTTGAGGGGGGGCTTAAAAGAGCATTTTTACTCCTTTATGCTTCCCGGTGTTTGGAAGAAGTTTATATTGAGCAGTTCTGAGTCAACATCGCTAAGCGTTCTTTTTGGAACGGATTTTTTGATTTCATCAGTATCGCTCATAAGGTCAACTTCTCTGCCTCCACGCTTGGCAACGGTTATATCCAGCCCAATACTCTGTAATTCCCGGACAAGAACTTTGAATGATTCAGGAATTCCCGGTCTTTGGAGGTTTTCACCTTTAACGATCGACTCATAGGCTTTGCTTCTTCCGTTTACATCGTCAGACTTGATTGTAAGCATTTCCTGCAGAGTATATGCGGCTCCGTATGCTTCCAAAGCCCATACTTCCATCTCTCCGAAACGCTGTCCGCCAAATTGAGCCTTTCCGCCAAGCGGCTGCTGGGTTACAAGGCTGTATGGCCCGGTGCTTCTTGCATGAATTTTGTCGTCAACAAGGTGGACAAGCTTCATCATGTATGAAAGCCCTACAGATACCGGGTTATCAAATGGTTCACCGGTTCTTCCATCGTAAAGTTTCACCTTGCCTGTTGGGAAGACCCAGTTATAACCGGTTTTTTCTATACCTTTATTTAGCTCGTCAGTTGTTGTTTTCTTTGAGGCGACTTCTCCGTTCTTTTCGTCGAATGGAGGAATTTCATAGTAATTTTCAGTGAGATACGCTGCCAGCCCGAGAAGGTTTTCGTATGTCTGGCCGACATTCATACGGCTTGGCACGCCGAGCGGGTTAAGTATGATATCAACCGGAGTACCGTCCGGCAGGAATGGCATATCTTCTTTTGGAAGCACCTTGGAGATAATACCTTTGTTTCCATGTCTTCCTGCTATCTTGTCACCTACGCTGATTTTACGCTTCTGGGCAATATATACCCTGATAACTGTATTTGCGCCGGGAGGAAGCTCGTCGCCTTTTTCCCGGTCAAACACTTTAACGTCAATTACACGTCCGCCTTCACTATGAGGGACTCGCAAGCTATTATCCTTTACATCCCTGGCTTTCTCGGCAAAAATGGCACGCAACAGCTTTTCCTCCGGAGGATGTTCGGATTCCCCTTTTGGCGTAATCTTTCCTACAAGGATATCGTCAGCGTATACTCTTGCGCCAATCCTTACTATTCCTCTCTCATCAAGATGTCTTAAGCTGTCTTCGCTTACATTGGGGATTTCCCTGGTAATTTCTTCCGGCCCTAATTTTGTTGTACGAGCGTCTATTTCAAGCTTTTCAACGTGAATACTTGTGAAAACGTCGTCATGAACCAGCCTGTCGCTTATTAAAATTGCGTCTTCATAGTTATATCCTTCCCAGGGCATAAACGCAATCAGAACATTCTTTCCAAGAGCGAGTTCACCCTGGTTTGTAGAAGCTCCATCAGCTATAGGTTCGCCTTTTTTGATTTTTTGACCTGTTTCCACCAACGGTTTCTGGTTTAGGCAGGTATCCTGGTTACTTCTTATAAATTTCATCAGGGGATATTTATGAATTTTCCCTGATTCATCTTTTATTCTTACTTCGTCCCCACAGACATAATCAATCTCGCCGTCCTGCTGTGAGAGAATTACCATGCCTGAGTCACTTGCCGTTCTTTTCTCAAGTCCTGTTCCTACTACAGGTCTTTCGGTTTTCATCAGCGGAACAGCCTGGCGCTGCATGTTTGATCCCATAAGTGCCCTGTTTGCGTCGTCATGCTCAAGAAATGGAATTAATGATGTTCCGACCGATACGATCTGGATTGGTGAAACACCAACGTAGTCAACTTTATCCGACTCTCCAAGCGTAAATTCACTTCTATACCTGACCGGAACCATTCCGCTGGCAATCCTTCCATCTTTGGTTAATGGTACGTCCCCGGGCGCTACACGGAAATCGTCTTCTTCATCAGCACTCAGGTAGTGGATTTCATCGGTAACTTTCCCGTCTTTTACGGCATAATATGGTGTTTCAATAAATCCATACTCATTTACCTTTGCAAATGTACTTAAGCTTCCTATAAGACCGGCGTTAGGCCCTTCAGGAGTTTCTACCGGGCATATTCTCCCGTAATGACTGGGGTGAATGTCCCTTACCGCAAACCCGGCTCTTTCTCTTGCAAGTCCTCCGGGGCCCAGGGCTGATAATCTTCTTTTATGCGTTAATTCCGCAAGAGGATTTGTCTGGTCCATAAACTGGGAGAGCTGGGATGAGCCGAAAAACTCACGGATTGCCGCTATTAAAGGCTTTGTATTAAGCAGGTTTACAGGTGTCAGAGTATCTGAGTCCTGTAATGTCATTCTTTCCCTTACGATTCTTTCCAGCCTTGTAAGACCAATCCTGAACTGGTTTTGTAACAGTTCGCCGATTGACCTTATACGTCTGTTTCCAAGGTGGTCAATATCATCTATGACACCTTCGTCAAATGTCAGGTTTATCAGGTATTCAACTGCTGCCACTATATCCTGGACGGTAAGGGTTCTTCTTGTTTCCGGCAGGTTAAGGCCCAGTTTTTTATTTATTTTATAGCGCCCTACTCTTCCAAGGTCGTATCTTTTTTCGTCAAAGAACCTGCTGTCAATAATGGATTTTCCGCCGCTTGCGCTTGCAGGGTCTCCCGGGCGCAGTTTCTTATATACCTCAATTAAAGCTTCATCGCCTGTTTCCGTAGTATCTTTATCAAGAGTTTTCTTTAAAAAGTCGTTATGCCTGAACATTGACTCCATTTCGTTTACGCCTATGCCCAGCGCTTTTAAGAATGTAGTTGCAAGGATTTTCCGGTTTTTGTCAATCTTTACATATACTACATCATTAACGTCAGTTTCTATCTTTAACCATGCCCCTCTGTTAGGAATCAACGTTGCGTTATAAACTCGTTTTCCTGTTGGAGCTATGTCTCTTTTAAAGTAAATTCCCGGAGATCTGACTATTTGGCTGACTATAACCCTTTCAGCTCCGTTAACAACAAATGTTCCACGGTCAGTCATCATTGGTATATCGCCAATATAAACTTCCTGTTCTTTAATTTCCCCGGTATCCCGGTTAACTAATCTCATCCAGATGTAAAGTTTCTTGGTATAGCTTGCATCGTGGAGTCTTGCTTCTTCTATAGTATATTTCGGGTCGTCAAAACGATAATTTGGCAGGAAGTGAAGCTCTAACCTTCCTGTATAGTCTTTTATCGGGGAAAAAGAAAGTAGTTCTTCTTTTAACCCCTCTTTTAAAAACCATTCGAATGATTTTTTCTGAATTTCTGTTAAGTCCGGCATCTGATTCAGGTTTGACGCTGTCAGGTTTCCCGGGATAACACGCTCATTATGCTTTTTAGCCATTACTTACCTCGCCTGATATATGGTGCTCTTTATATATAATTAAACTTCGATTGCAATTTTGTTTATAAATGTAATATTTACTGGTGATTACGCTTTCTTTTAAGTAGATTTTATAACAAAAACACTTATTTATTTAAACATGTGCTTTTTCTCAGTATCATCGTATAGCAAAAAATATTATAGTCAAGAACTTGAGTGGCTTATCTTTCAAGTCCTCAACTAAAAAAATTTACAAAACTTAATATTTTATTGCCGGTAAAATTTTTTCCACCTCATTCAATCTTAAAATATTGTAACAAAAAATAAACTACAAGTTAAATTTTAACTGGTTTTAAAATCGAGTCGCTAATTGCGTAGTCATATCCTTGCTTTTGTCTAATTGGCGACCGGAATTTTTTATCATTAAAATTTTTGACATAAAAACTCAGCTCATCCCTGGTTTTTTGCGGATGAGCTGAGAAAAAATCTTTTATTTGATGGAAACTTGAGCTCCGGCTGCTTCCAGTTTGGTTTTGATTTCTTGCGCCTCTTCTTTTTTAATTCCTTCTTTAACCGGTTTTGGCGCATTATCAACAAGTTCTTTAGCTTCTTTAAGTCCGAGTCCTGTAATTGCGCGGACTTCCTTAAGCACGTTGATTTTGTTCGCTCCGCAGTTATCAAGGATTATGCTTACTTCTGATACTTCTTCCTCTTCAGCTGCTCCGGCTGCAGGCGCTCCGGGCATTGCCGCTACGGCTACGGGCGCTGCTGCGGATACTCCGAATTTTTCTTCCATTTTTTTTACAAGGTCTGAGGCTTCTAATAAAGTTAAACCCTCTATCTTTTCTAAAATTTCTTCTACTACTGCCATTTGTCTTTCTCCTTTTATTCTTATTTATCCTTGTGCTTCTTTTTGTTGTCTTACGGCGTCTACCGCTCTTACCAGCGCGCTTGCCACTCCGTTAATTGTATTAACAAGACCTGTTGCCGGTGAATTTATGCTGCCGAGCATTTTGGCGTAAAGTTCTTCCTTGCTTGGAATATTTGACAGCTCTTTAACTTCGTTTGCCGTTAAAACCTTTCCGTCAAGAACCCCGCCTTTAATTTCCGTTTTCTTTTTTTCCTTAATAAACTTGGTAATAACTTTTGCGGGTGAAACCTGGTCTTCAAAACCAAGTGCGATAGCCGAAGGTCCTGTTAGGAATTCGCCGAGTCCTTCGTATTCAGTATCCTTGATTGCGATTTTTGCCAGGGTATTCTTTATTACCGCAAAATCGCCATTCTCTTGCTGAAGCCTTCTTCTTAAGTCAGTAATTTCCTCTACGGTTAGGCCTTTATAGTCGCTTACTATCGCAACTTTTGCTTTTGAAACGATTTCGTTTATTGTTTTTACCTTATCTTCCTTAAAAGCTTTTGTTGCCAATTTATTTATCCTCCATTCAGGAATTAATTGATTTTTTAACATAAAAATATTCTGCTTTTTACCACAGAATAAACTTTAGCAATATATACAATAAATAAAATAAGTATTTTGCCCTGTTTAACCTCGGCTGGCTGCTTTTTACATTTATAACTCAAGGTTTAGCCTTAGTTACCAGCTGTCTGCGGTTGTTAAAAAAAATATAGCATGAAGTTTTTTCAAGTCAAACATTATTTTATAAAAAAACTGAAATTTCAGGTGTAAAAGCCATCTTTATTATGTAGTTATTAGCACTTTTACTATAAAAATTTCAAGTCAATTTAATTTTTGATTTAATATTATCTTTTCTAAAAATTCTGCACCATCACCCCTTTCTTGTATAAAGAATTATATTCATTCTTTTTTTTATTACAAGAAAAATTTTATTAATGTTTTTTTATTAATATATGATTTTGTTGTGGTTCCTGAAAAAAGATATTTATATAAAACTTAATAAATTCTTTTTAATGAAATAATCAGGAAACACTTGCTTCTTCTGTATAAAAATCAAGCAGGTTGGCGCTTAACGCTTTAATTATAAGGGAGTTAAATTCTTTTGCGCTTAATGGCTTCTTTAAGAATTTCACATTAGTACTATAATTTTTTTCAAGTTTTTTAAGGTTGTCTTTGCTTTCCATTATTACATATACGTGTTTATCCCTGAGCAGGCTGTATTTATTTACACATTTTTCGCATTTTTCATAAAGGCTGAAGCCTACAAAGATAAAATTAACTTTCTTTAGCTTTAAAAAATGATTAATCAGGTTTGGTTCGCCGGTAACAAGAATATTTTTTTCATTAAACCCGATATCAACCAGATTTCTTACAACCCAGGCGGAATTTAGAATGTTTTTTTCCACAATAAGCGCATTCTGGCTTTTTATAAATTCTTTTAAAAGAGATTCCTTTTCCGTTTCGCTCTTTTTCACGAAATCCACACTGATATTTTTAATTCCAAAGTTTATTAGCTTGTTTATAAGTTCCTCACTTAAATGCCTGCCGCTTTTTAGCAGAAGAGTCCCTTTTCCCCAAATATCATCACTCAGTATGAGTTTAAAATTGTCGTTTTGATAAATTTTATCGGCTTTTAATTTTAAAAGATCTACATAATTCCCTTTTATTGTGCTATTAATGCTCATCCCTTACCTCCTTGCTTTGCGATTGTTTTTATATTTATATAGGTTATCGTCATAAAACTTAAAAAACTTTAATGTTTCTTAATAAAAATTTGAATATAAATGATAAAATAAAATTACTTAAACTTAAGGGAAAAATAAGACTTGAAAAAGATTAAAGTTCTTACTGTGTTTGGCACAAGGCCGGAAGCTATAAAAATGGCTCCCGTAATTATGGAGTTGCAAAAAAATCCGCTTGTATTTGACAGCAAGGTATGTATAACTTCCCAGCACAAGGAAATGCTTTCCCAGGTGCTGGATTTATTCAAAATAAAGCCTGATTATGATTTAGACCTTATGAAACCAGGGCAGGATCTCTGGAATTTAACTTCTTCAGTGCTTCTTGGTATAAAAAATGTCCTGGAGGAATTTTCGCCTGATATAACGCTTGTACATGGGGATACCACTACTACCCTTGCTGCAAGTCTTTCAGCGTTTTATGCCAGGGTGCCGGTAGGGCATGTGGAAGCGGGTCTAAGGACTTTTAACAAACACTACCCGTTTCCTGAGGAAATAAATAGAATTGTGGCAGATTCAATATCTGATTTTCATTTTGTTCCGACCGGAAGAGCTTTTAAAAATCTCCTGTCTTCGGGAATAGATGAAAAAAGTATCTATCATACCGGGAATACTATTATTGATGCCCTTTTATACACGGTTGAAAACCATAAATTTAATCCCGATAGTCTTGGCATAGACAAAAATTTTAGAACCATACTTCTTACTTCTCATAGAAGGGAAAATTTCGGCGAACCACTGGAGAGGGTTTGTGAAGCGGTAAAAATCCTTGTAAAAAATAATCCGGATATAGAGTTTGTGTATCCGGTGCATCTTAACCCAAATGTTAGAAATACTGTTCATAAGAACCTGGGAAATATTGACAGGGTAAAACTTGTTAATCCACTTGAATATGCCCAATTTGCGGCATTAATGAAGGAATCTTATATTATTCTTACCGATTCAGGGGGGGTTCAGGAAGAAGCTCCGTCTCTGGGCAAGCCCGTTCTTGTTTTAAGGGATGAAACCGAACGTCCGGAAGCGGTGGAATGCGGTTCTGTAAAGCTTGTCGGGCCGCATACCGATAAGATAGTCAGCAACGTTCAACAACTACTTGATTCTGAAAAAAAATATAAAGAAATGGCTCTTGTAACAAACCCTTATGGAGATGGCAGAGCGTCAGAAAGAATAGTAAAAACTTTAATGAAACATTTTGAAGTACCTGAAAAAAATCATTTTGATATTTGCTAAGCCTAAAATTTATTCTTTATAAACTTATTTCTTATAGGTAAGCTATTATTGAGTTTTCTTTGAGCAGAAATTTATATTAAATACACTAAATTTTCAAATGCCCCATTCCAGAAGCCTTTTAAATACCTAAAAAGTTAAAGATAACTATTACTATTAGATATATGGGTGATGAATGAAAGTTTTAGAAAAGGTTAATATTAAATAATGTTAACTTTTAAGAAATTATTCTAGGGGGGAAGATAGAGGTATGGAAAACAAAATAAAGTTACTTATGGTCGAAGACCATAAACTGTTGAGGGTAGGTTTAAAAGCAATATTTGAGGAGTATCCAAATCTTGAAATCATAGGCGAAGCCGAAGATGGTCAACAGGCTGTGAAATTAGCAAGAGAGCTTAAGCCTGACGTGATTCTTATGGATATTGGCCTGCCGGTATTTTCAGGGATAGAAGCAACAAGAAGGATAAAAGAATCCAACCCGGAGATAAAAATTATTGTCTTAACCTCACATACCGATGAAAAAGAAGTAATGGAAGCTCTAAGCGCAGGCGCAAGCGCATATGCGCTTAAAGACGTTAAGACAGAACACCTTGTAAGTATAATACAGACTGTAAACCAGGGGGCTTTCTGGCTTGATCCTGCGATTGCAAAAGTTGTCCTGCAAAAAAAAACTATTTTACCGGGAAATAATAAACCTTATACAAGAGCCTCTTTTAAGGCGGATCATGCTAACTTGACAGAAAGAGAATATGAAGTTCTCAAGCTTGTTGTAGATGGACGTTCTAACAGTGATATAGCTGACCTGCTTAAAATTAGCGAACATACAGCTAAAGCTCACGTATGCAATATCATACAGAAGCTTGTGGTAGATGACAGGACCCAGGCCGCGGTAAAAGCAATTAAAGAAGGGCTTGTCTAGTTTAAATCCTGCTATGGGAAATTTATAGTCTTATTAAAACCAGGATTAGTTAACTCAAGTCGCCAATTACCAAAAGCCAGGATATAACTATGCAACATTTGTTTGCGAAGATTGTGTGATTAAAGTCAAGAACATAAAGCAAATTTTTCCTTTTGTTTTTGAGCCCAGTCAACCTGAAAAGGTTGACTG
>JANQIY010000230.1 GCA_028281965.1 Candidatus Gastranaerophilales bacterium | reverse complement strand
CCCCTGTTTTTATTTATGATTTTGCAAAATTTATTTCAATAAGGACAGCGGAAAAAATTCTTCGGCACCGGGTGGCTAAGAATTTTTGTAGTCTGCTTTATGTTGAAAATTTAAATTTTAACTCTATTTAAAACCTTGTTATAATTGCTTTTAAGCTAATTCGCGACTCGAGTTAATTAACCTGAATCACGAAATAGAAAATCCATTGATAAGACTGATTCGAAATTCCTTCAGAGCGGGTCGGGTGGGCGTTTTAAGGAATTTCGAAAATATTTAATTCGTGATTCAGGTTAATTAATTTGACTAAAAATAGCAATTTTTTTGAAGTTTTTAACTTTATATATATAAGATGATATATAAATATACTATTTGTTAATAAGTTATCCCGGAGGCAAAAAATGGCCGTTGGTGCAAAAGACTATATTGACCAGATGCTGGTTAAAAAATATGCGAAAGAAAGCGTTGACAATCCCGAACATGCTGAAGGAATGAAAATAACAGGAGAAAGATACTGGGAAATAATGAAAGATATAGCCCAGGTCCATATGAGCATGATAAAAGCCGCAAGTACCATCAAGAAAGGTTTAAGCAATAAAAACCAGGCAAAGAGCAAGGCTTAATCATAAAAAGTTTTACACAAAAAGCCGCAATATTTATTGCGGCTTTTTGTGTTTTTATCTACCCGCTTATTCACAATTGCAGCTAAAGTGATAAAATAAATCACCGTAGGGTAGCAAAAAATTATTATGAAAAAAAGATTAGTACTGGCATCCGCCTCACCAAGAAGAAAAGACCTGTTAGAAAGTATTGGCCTGGATTTCGAGGTAATTCCCCCGGGCATCGAAGAAAATATCGAAAACATGCCATTCTCTTATGAGCTTATAGAAAAACTTGCCCTTGAAAAAGCGCTTGATGTAAGCTGCAGGATAGATTACCCTGCCATAATAATAGGTTCAGATACGGTGGTTATAGCGGACAGCAGGGTCATGGGCAAGCCTCGGGATGATAACGATGCTTTTAACATGCTAAAATTGCTCAGCAACAAGACTCACAAGGTAATTTCAGCAATCGCGGTATATGATACAGAAACTCAAAAAACCATAAAGAGCTCGGTTACCAGCGAAGTTACATTCAGAGAGCTTGATGATGATGAAATATGGATTTATGTAAACTCCAAAGAACCTGTGGATAAAGCGGGAGCGTATGCAATCCAGGGAAAAGCGGCAATATTTGTAAAATGCATAAATGGCTGTTATTCTAATATTGTTGGAATATCTGTTTACAAAACAGCTGAGATTCTCAGGAAATTCGGGGTTAGGGTTTTATAATGCGCATTCTTGGAATAGACCCGGGCATGGCTATCGTAGGGTATTGTATGCTTGATTATGCTGAAAATAATGAAGAACAGCCTTATAAAATAGTAAATTGCGGCTCAATCCAGACCTATAAGTCGGTTGATAACCCCAAAAGGCTTATGGAAATTCATAATGACCTTATTTGCCTTGTAGAGGAATATAAACCTGATGCAGCAGCTGTTGAGCAGCTTTTTTACTTTAAAAACGCCAAAACAGTTATGTCTGTAAGTGAGGCAAGAGGGGTAATTTTAATGACCCTTGAAAAACTTGGCGTGCCTGTTTTTGAATATACCCCGCTTGTCGTAAAACGAGCTGTAACCGGTTATGGACGGGCTTGTAAAGATGATGTGAGAAATATGGTAAAAGCCCTTTTTTCAGACCGGCATTTCCTGAAACTGGACGACACTTCCGATGCGGTTGCCATTGCGGTATGTCATACAAGTATGTGCTAAAAAGTTTTATATTTGCTATAAACGGCTATTTTGTTTATACTAAACCCTAAAAGTCAGCAATTATCAGGTAAAAATGAAACTAAAAAAGATATATAATTCCAAAAAACCGGTAATGTCATTTGAAATTTTTCCTCCCAAAACTAAAACTCCCGGGGAAAAAGAAAGTAAAATGCAGGTTTTGTTAAATGAATTAAGCCTGTTGTCAAAATACAACCCGGCATTTATTTCTGTAACCTACGGCGCAGGGGGCAGTACCCGGGAAAATACTTTTGACCTTGTATTAAGAGTGAAAAATAAACTGAATATTCAACCTATGCCTCATTTTACCTGTGTAGGTTCATCAAGAGATGAAATTTTGCAATATATAAAAAAATTTGAAAGCAATGAAATACATAATATACTTGCTCTTAGAGGCGACCCGCCTAAAGGGCAGGAAAATTTTATAAAACCCTCAGACGGCTTTGAATATGCAAATGAGCTGGTGGAATTTATAAAAACCAATACAACCCTTGGAATAGGAGTCGCAGGGTATCCGGAATGCCATCCTGGTTGCTGTTCTATTGAAGTTGATATCCAAAACCTGAAGAGAAAAGTGGACTCCGGCGCAGAAGCGGTTATTACCCAGCTTTTTTATGATAATCAATGCTATTTTAATTTTGTAGAAAAAGCCCGCTTGCAGGGAATAAACGTTCCTATTATTCCAGGAATTCTTCCTATAACAAGCTATAACCAGCTTGATAAGATTGTTGCCCTTTCAGGATGCGCACTTCCCATAGAATTTAAGGATAACCTCGAAAAAAATAAAGATAACCCGGAAATGATACAGGCTATCGGCCTTGATTTTGCGGTTGCCCAGTGTGGCGAACTTCTGGAAAACGGTGTTCCCGGAATACATTTTTATACTCTCAACAGGGCTTTTGCCGTTAAAAACGTACTTGATAAACTTGAAATAAACAAAAATGAATATACTGGCGTTTGATACAAGTACTGATATAATGTATGTCACATTGGGAAAGGATAATTCGGTTTCTGATTCCAGAATGATCCAAAGTACTGAGCAAAGCTATAATTCTGCTTTTTTAATATCAACCATGGCAGATATTTTAATAAAAAATAACTTTAAACCACAAGATATTGAAGCCATTGGAGTTAATATCGGCCCCGGAAGCTTTACCGGGCTTCGAGCCTCCGCAACGGTTGCCCGTGTGTTTGCCCAGCAGGCAGGTATTCCTGTTATCGGGACAGCCTCGTTTGAAGTTTACTCGAAGTTAAATAATACCGGGAAAAACGCCCTGTGCCTTATGGATGCAAGAAGAGGCAAGGCTTATGCGGGAATTTACGATAAAAACACAAATCCTGTATCCGAACCCTGCGCTTTAGAGTATCAAAAAGCTATGGAGCTGGCTAAAAGCAGTGATTTTTTTATAATTTCCGATGAACGTATGTCTGGCCGGCTGAGGGGTGAAGGTCTGGAATTTGTGTGTTTTCAGCAAGAAAGAGCTGATTTTGGAGGTTTTTTACTGGAATTAACCGCAAAAAAGCTACGGGAAAACGCTTCTGAAAAGTTTAAATGGTATAACCTGAAACCCTTATACATTCAACCCCCGCCAATTTCCATGCCTAAAAAATAATCAAGAATAAGAAATAGGTACGAAAATTGGGCGAAAGAGTATTTTTCAATATTCAAATGCTTTTTTAATAATTTTCCTCGAACTTTAACAGCTTCCATGGTTCTATATCAAGAGCTGTCGCAATTTTATGAATGGTTTTTATTGTAACGTTCTGTTTGCCGCATTCAATATTTGTTATGTATCGGACATTGCTATTCATAAGTTCAGCCAAATTTGCCTGCGTATAATTTTTTTTCATGCGCTCTACCTTAAGGCTAAAACCAAACTTTTTCATAAATTCTTCCTGATTCATAATATCATTTTATAGATATTAATAATCTATTTAAACGATATTAAAATATCTAAAAATAGCTATTATAATATCATAAATAAATAACAAGGAGAAAAAATGAGCCATATAAACTTATTAAATGGAATAAAAACTGATATAGAACTCTCTTTTAATGATTTATTCAGGTTTTTATACGTATTATCCAGAGATAACAGAAATTTAAAGCTAAAAGCCTTTGAACCAAATAAAAAAATGGCGGAAGTATTTTTAGAATACCTATACAGCAAGAAAAACATTCAAAAAAAGAGACTTGAAACCGCTTATAAAAAAGAATTAAAATTTTTCAATGAATGGCTAAAAATCTACTGTGAAGAAAATAATTGTTCTAAAAAAGAAGCCTTACTGGGAATTATTGAAAGATAACCCAATTACTAAGGTACAGGGTTTATCTTTGCCGGAAGTGACGGACAAGGAGCGTATGGCCTTAACATATACGGCTCTCCATTATATGGGACCACCGGATAACAGGGACAGCAGTTAAACGGCCTAAAATTTGGCGGGTAGCTACCTGTACAGGCTTCAAATGCATCACCGGGTTTTCCAAAAAGCAGCTTAAGTATTAAAAACCGTTCGCTCAATAAGTCGCTTAGCCCGGCGCCAATGCAGTCATACCTGTTCATAATCCTGTCCGCATCATTCATGGTTATGCACACTTTTTGCTCAAGATTAGATATGGTTGCGTCTGTTGACCTGAGAAACCTGTCTGCCGTGCATATAAACCGCCTGATTTCTCCGGGGGTTGCCATTATTTCATCACGGAACCTGGCATCCTCGGTATATTCCCCGATATTTAGGGTGATTTCGTTCAGGTTTTTGGTAATTCCGGCAAGGTCTCGAAGACTCGACCTTAAACCCGGCTCATCAGCGGAAATGCCCGCAAATTCCTCCAGGGTATGCGTTATTTTGCTGGTATTTTCAGTTGTAGTATTTATATTTGCGACTATATCGTCAAGTTTTTTCCGGTTTTTGTCTAAAAAGTCGTTAAGGTTTTCGGTTATTTTAGCAAGATTTTGCGCGGCTTTTTCGGCATTTTTCATTATTTGCCGAACATTATCAGCTGAGGATTCAAGTTCCTCCTGGCTTATATTTTTTTTGAGAAATTTTTCTATTTCCTCTATGTTACCAATACGTCCTTCTATGGTATCCTCGTTTTTAAGCCTTCTTTCACTTGGGTTTAAGGGATAAACAAGCTCTACATACTTTGTCAAATCTACTCCCTGGGCCCATATCCTCGCTTCTCCCTGAATTTTTATTTCTGCGTAAATATTTTCAGGCGGATTAAAATCTTTTTTTGATATCTCTGCTTTTAAAACCGCATACCTGTAATCATCAGAAAACTTCATTTCTGTAATTTTCCCGACCTGAATGCCTTTATAATACACGTTCATTCTTTCTGTCAGGGGACCCGGGTTTTCAAAGCTTATATAGATAATTTTTTTAGGGCCAAAAAAACCTCCAACACTGAATAACCCTAGTGTAAGACCCACAAAAGCTATAAGAACTCCCGATATAACAGGTAGTGAAAATCCCTTTGTTTTTCTTGTCATGATTTTTAATTTTTAGTATATATAACTATACCCTAATGCTATAACACAGCTTTAAGTAAAATATTATTGCCCGGGTAAACAAAAAAGATTAAATGAAAAACAAAAAGTTTTAAAAAATGTGTAAAGTTTTTAAAAAACCGCTGCTAAATGTTTCTTTATGTTTCTTTTGGTAGAGGTAGAAAGCTGATCGATAAATTAGCCGGATTTTATCAGTCATATCATTGGTTTTACAATTCAGGTTAGGTATTAAGTACAATGTAAAATAATATTATTAGATACCTGTATAT
>JANQIY010000226.1 GCA_028281965.1 Candidatus Gastranaerophilales bacterium | reverse complement strand
CGTTGAAAATATACTGAAATTATTTCAGCATGACAATTTATGGCGTTTTGAAATTAATGATAAGCTATTTAAATTAAAAATGTAGGGAAGCAAGGGGTTGGGGGTGGATTGTAAAATTTTCGCTTTTACAAATTATTTAGAGATTCGAGTTAATTAACCTAAATCACGAATTAAATATTTTCGAAATTTAACTTTTTATGAAAGCATCCTGTTTTCTAAACTGCATTTCATAAAGCTTTTTATAATCACCATCAGGACTACTTATAAGTTCTTCATGCGTTCCCATTTCTATGATCTGGCCATTATTAATTACAGCGATTTTATTAGCGTTTTTAATTGTTGAAAGCCTATGAGCAATAACGATTACAGTCTTATTCTCCATCAATTTATCAAGTGCTTGTTGGACTATAGCTTCTGATTTATTATCAAGTGCAGAAGTTGCTTCATCAAGGATTACCACAGGAGCATCTTTAAGCATAGCCCTTGCAATTGCAACACGTTGTTTTTGACCGCCTGATAATCTTACGCCTCTTTCGCCTATCTGTGTATCAAGCCCTTCAGGTAATTCAGCGACAAATTCTTCAAGATAAGCATCTTTTACAGCTTTTTTAATCTCTGCTTCAGTCGCATTAAATTTTCCAAGCAGAATATTTTCTCTTATTGTGCCGGAGAACAGGAAGTTGTCCTGAAATACCACGGCTATATTCTGTCTTAAACTCTCAAGTTCAATGTCCCTCAAATCCATGCCGTCAATTTTTATAGAACCTTCTTTTATATCGTAAAATCTTGGTATAAGGTTTGCTAAGGTCGTTTTTCCGCCGCCGGAATTCCCGACAAGAGCCAGGGATTCCCCTATTTTAATATCAAGACTGATTCCTTTTAAGACAGGAGTATTTTCTTCATACTCAAACCAAACGTTTTCAAATTTAATTGAATCCTTAATGGTTTGGATTCTTACCGAATCAGGTTTACTTTTAATGGTAGGTTCAAGGTCAAATAAATCTACAACCCTGCTCATTGCAACAAAATTTCCTTGCATTCCCGCAAGTAAATTACCCAAGGTTTTAACTGGCTGGTAAAGAAGTACTGCTGCCATAAAAAATGCGCCAAAACTACCTGTTGTTAATTCACCGGTTAGGACAAGTTTGTTACCATACCACATAATACCGGCTAATCCACATGATGCTATTAAGTACATAACAGGAGAAAGCCATCCAACTCTCTTAGCAAGACTCATTGCCAGGTTAAAATTTTCAATAATCTGATTATAGAATTTTTTAAACTGATATTTTTGAAGGTTAAAAGATTGGATTATTCTGTTTCCGTTAAAAGTTTCATAAAAATTTGTGTTGACTCTGCCGCCAACCTTCATGGTTTCATTAGAAACATGTTTGATGCGCTTTCTTATTAAAGCAACAGGCAAAAAAGCACTAAATAAAACAAAAATTGAAATTATAGAAAGTTTCCAGGAAATAAAAAGCAAAATGCAGATTAGCCCAAAAGCATTGGTAGTCCGGGTTAATATGTCTTTTAAATTTACTAAAAGCCCTGAACAGGCTGTGCCTGCATCTCCAAGAAATCTGTTCATAACAAGCCCGGACGAATTTTGATCATAAAAAGCCGGTTCAAAAGTCAAGAGTTTTTTAAATAAATCAAATTTTAAACCATTGGCAATTTTTTGCCCGGTCCAATCAGTAAGATAAGAATTTAAATATTTCAAAACACCCTGTACCGCTGCAAAAGCAATAATTGCAAATGGTATCCAAAAAGCAAGTTGCTGCGCTAATTCTATGTTTTTATTATTCAGCACATTATCTACATAATATTTTAATGCTAAAGGCAGCACACTGTTCATTAATCCAAGAGGAACAGCTGCCAGTATTCCTAAAACTCCCCTGAATATATATGTCTTTACATAAGGCCACATCCTTCTGTATAGATATTGATAATCAAAAGCCCGCTCATGGACAACACTTTCTAATTTCAATTCAAACTCCTTGCTAAAGGTTATTTGTTAAACTGATTATATATTAAACATGACCCGGCATGGCACCGGTCGTTGTTTAACCACTGCTAATTTTTCTTATCCTGAGAATTTTTTAAACACCAGCGACGCGTTATGCCCGCCAAACCCGAATGAATTTGACATCACAGCATCAAGATTGCTGATTTCCCTTGCTGTATGCGGGACATAATCAAGGTCGCATTTCTCATCAGGATTATCAAGATTAATTGTCGGAGGGACTACCCCGTTTTCGAGCGCTTTTAAGCAGGCCGCTGCTTCAATAGCTCCTGCGGCTCCCAGTGTATGTCCTGTCATACTCTTTGTTGAACTTACCAGAAGTCCGTTTTTAGCATAATCCCCGAATACTTTCTTGATTGCCAGAGTTTCCGCCACATCCCCGAGATCCGTGCTGGTCCCGTGGGCATTGATGTATTGGACATCCTCGGGTTTAAGCCCGGCATTATTAAGAGCGAGAGCCATTGCTCTTGCCGCTCCTTCTCCGTCAGGACAGGGCGCAACTATATCATTAGCATCGGCATTTGCGCCGTATCCTACTATTTCACTATAAATTTTCGCTCCCCTGGCTCTGGCATGCTCAAGTTCTTCCAGCACGAAAATTCCTGCGCCTTCTGCCATTACAAAACCATCCCTGGCTTCATCAAAGGGCCTGCTTGCTTTTTGAGGTTCATCGTTGCGCCTGGATAATGTTCTTGCGCTGGTAAATCCTGCTATCGCAAGGTTTGTTAAAGGGGCTTCACTTCCGCCTGCTATAATTACGTCAGCATCGCCATATTCAATAGTCCTTAACGCATCGCCAAGACAGTGTGAAGACGTGGCGCATGCTGTAACAACCGCTTTATTAGGCCCTTTGGCATTGAACATTATAGAAATCCTGCCTGCAGCTATGTCTACTATCATCATCGGGACTGTAAACGGGCTGCATTTTGACGGGCCTTTCTCCACTATAGCCATATGATTTTTTTCTATTGTAGCCATTCCGCCCGATGCGCTTCCTACAATTACCCCAACTCTTGTAGGGTCAGTCTTTTCCATATCAAGCCCGGAATCTTTAACTGCCTCTTTTGCCGCAACCATCGCAAGCTGGGTATACCTGTCCATTCTTTTGGCTTCTTTTTTATCTATGTATTTTCCGGGATCAAAATCAGTGCACTCTCCGCCGAATTTTACGTCATGTTTGCTCAAGTCTACCTGAGTTATTGTTTTAATTCCGCTTTTTCCGTTTACTATATTCTCCCAGAATAAGTCAACTCCAACTCCAAACGGGCTTACCACTCCCATTCCGGTTACAACAACTCTCCTGGATCTCTTTCTCATTAACAATTTCCTTTTAAATTCAACTCTTTCTTACTTTTATAGAAGTCAGGGCGGCTAATGCCAAATTTTTATCAACACTCGCCAAACCCTGCTTCTGTATAAATTTACAATTAATATTATAATATTTAATGAATTGTCATTGCGAGGAACGAAGCGGGAGAATCTGGGCGACGCCAGGTTAAACTATAAATAATACAACGTTTTTCAGACTGCCGCTTAATGGTTCAGCGATATTGACCGCAATGACAACAGATGTTCGTTTTCGCTATCTAGCTGCCTACTTTTTGCTTTTCTATGAATTCTACGGCATCCTGGACTTTCTGGATTTTTTCAGCTTCCTCGTCAGGAATTTCCACGCCGAACTCTTCTTCAAAAGCCATTACAAGCTCAACCGTATCTAGTGAATCAGCGCCTAAATCTGCTGTAAAGCTTGCTTCAGGTGTAACTTCCGATTCTTCAACGCTTAATTGCTCTACTATAACTTTTTTTACTCTTTCTAAAGTTTCACTCATTTTTTTCTCCTTCTAAATAAAATTAACTGGTTGTGCAATGGTAAATTAATATATTTATATATATTGAAATCCGATAAATTTGTCAAAAAATATTTAACGGTTTATTAATTTATATCACAAGTCCTCCGTCAACGCCTATAACCTGACCTGTTATATATAAGTTTGGCCTTGAAAGAAACTTGACGACATCAGCTATATCCTCGGGAGTCCCAAGCCTGCCGAGAGGAATATTCGCCTCAATCTTTTCAGTGTCAAGCTTTTCAGTCATTGGTGTTTTGATAAACCCGGGAGCTATGGCATTTGCGATAATTCCCCTTGAAGCGAGTTCCTTTGCAATGGTTTTAGTGAACCCGATAACTCCGGCTTTAGTTGAAGCGTAATTTGCCTGGCCTGCATTTCCGTAAACACCCGTAATACTTGCCATATTCACTATATTTCCGCTTCTTTGCTTCATCATCACTTTTGCTACAGGTTTTGTTACATAGAAAACGCTGTTAAAGTTTGTATTAACAACTTTTTCCCAGTCCTCATCAGACATCCTGATAAGCAATCCGTCCCTTGTGATTCCTGCGTTATTTACCAGAACGTCGATTCTGCCGCAATCCTTGACTACCCGGTCAACCATTTCCTGTACTGCTTTGCTGTCAGTGACATCGCAGCCGATTGCAAGGGCTTTCCCGCCGAGGTTTTCAATTTCTTTGACTACTTCATTAGCCTCAGCTTCGCATGGCGGTACGGGATAGTAGTTCACTACCACCTGAAGTCCTTCTTTTGCGAGTTCAAGCGCGCATATCTTGCCGATTCCGCTTGATGCGCCCGTGATTAACGCAACTCTTTGTATATTTTCACTCATTTTTTGCTTCCTCCCTAACTAAACACTCGCTTTTGAACTTAATGCCCCCTTCACTTTCTGAAGTGAAGCTACATCGCATACGTTATAAACACTTGCCGACCTGGAAATCTTTTTTATCATCCCTGATAAAACTTTTCCCGGACCGATTTCAATAAAGGTATCAACACCTTGCTCCAGCATATAATTTACAGATTGAGTCCATAAAACTGATGAATAAATTTGCTTTGCCATTTTAGCCGGAAAATCGTCTTTATTTTCTGTTGGCCGGGCATCCACGTTGGTTATAACCGGGATTTGCGCATTGGATATGGATGTTTCGCTTACATACCGGCTGAATTCCTCGGAAACCGGCTTCATCAAAGGAGAATGAAAAGCGCCGCTGACTGCAAGAGGGATAACTCTTTTTGCGCCCATTTGAGATGCAAGCTCATTTGCCTTTTCAACGGCTTCTGTTTCCCCGCTGATTACTGTTTGCTCAGGGGTATTATAGTTAGCCGCGCAAATTATACCGGCAGGCGAGGCTTGCCGGGTTAATTTTTCAATCCCGTTTTCATCAAGACCCAGAATTGCTGTCATACTTCCTGCCGGGGCGTTGTTCATAAGTTCTGCCCTTTTTTGCACCAGCTTTACAATTTCATCAATTGCCATAACTCCCGCTGCATACAGCGCTGAATATTCACCCAGGCTGTGTCCCGCAGCAAAATCAGGTGCTATTCCGGTTTCCTGCTTTAAAACCTCGTATGCCGCAATAGATGTTGTTAATATAGCAGGCTGGGAATTGACAGTCTGTTTTAAGTCTTCCTCGCTGCCTGCAAAGCAGAGTTTTGAGATGCTTTTTCCCGCTATTTCATCGGCTTTATCAAAAACTTCCTTAGCGCTGCTGTAGTTCTCATACAGCTCTTTGCCCATCCCTGAGGATTGAGATCCTTGCCCCGGAAATATAAATGCTGTCTTACTCATCTTTAAACCTTCTCTTAGATAAAATCATTCCCCCGATTCTTTTAAACAGCCGGTTTCAATAATCATTTCAATTGTTTTCCCCGGTCTTTTTAATTTTATCACAGCCGATTACCACGTCAAGCTTGTCATAGAAAGCTTTAAGACCGGGAAAAAATATCAATTTTTAAATAATATAAATAAAAATGTTAAAAAATGTTAATATGCTTTTTTTAGATATAGAGGCGATTTTCGCTAAATCTTAAAATTTTTTCATATTTTTCATATATTTTGGATTTAAAAATTTTTACGGTTTTAAATATATAGAGGTTATTCTTCAACATAAGCAATTTAGTAGTGAAAGAAAGGAAAAATGATTAACAATAATGTAAACTTCGGTGTAAGAGCAAACGCTGTCAGTTCAATGAGCTTAAGAGCAAACACCGGGAAAACTCCGATTAGTTTCGGAACAAACTTCGGTACAAACCTTGAAGGCATTCTTGCAGAAAATCAACCCCTTTAAGCTGACATACGGTATCTCAGGAACGACGGTCAAGATGATACATTAGAAATTAATCCTGTAGGGGAAGATACTAATAAAAAAGTAGACTTCACTTTAAATGGAGAACCACTTTTTTCAGAACCTATTGATCAACGGGATTTAGTACCTTTCTTAAATGCTGATTTAATAAGAAAAAGGAAAGCAGAGAAGCATCGCGTAAGAGAAGATCCTTACGATGATAGAAATTATCTCCCCCGCTGAGTAAATATCTGCTTATAAGTATATATACGCATTTTGTCATCCTGGACCGCTGGGTGAATTCTATAATCGTGGAATTAAAGCAGTGTCAAGGATTTTTTGCTATAGCTAAACTCTAAAGATCCTTCGCAATGCATATAATTACATAATATTGTAAAAAAACCAGGGTTCAGGATGACTTACGGGAAAAAATATTGCAAAATATTGCAATTAATTTCTGGATATAGACTTTAAGCAGGTGGCAAAATTCTTTCAACTTCATTAAAAACAAAGTTTTAATTTGAATAAAAGCAAAAAAACAGATAAAATTATGATACAGCGTAAACTCTTAAGGGAAGAGCCCGGTATAAACTTATGAAATTTTTAAAAATTTTCCTAATAATAATTTGTGTTTTTTGCATGGGTGCAAACAGCGCAAACTCGGAAGTTTTCTCGTTTGAAACTGATTCTGAGGTTTATACGGCTGTTTTTCCCAGAGGAACAATGCTTAAGGCAAAAATACAGGAAGATGTTTCCTCAGAAATTAACCAAACCGGAAACCCGGTGTCGTTTGTGGTTAATTACGACCTGAGCGTGGGGCAAATGACTTGCATCCCGAAAGGGTCATATATGTACGGCAAAATTATCAGCATAGAAAGAGCCCGGCAGGGAAGAGACGGGTTTTTCCAGATAATTATAGACAAACTCATATTTCCTGACGGATGGCGGACGCCTATGACCGGGAAAATCTGGACAGCGGACGGTACAGGAATTATAGGCGGGAAACTTACACAAATGCAGGAGTTTAAAAAAATCCCCCATTATATTGAAAACCTGGGGGGAGGCGTGGTTCAGCTGGTAAGGACCGGCCCCAGGGCTATGGGCAATGAAACAGTTCTTCCCGCGGGTAAAGAACTTATAATCGTGCTTGAGCAGGACTTGCGGGTTAAGTACCTTGAAAGCCTGGAATAGGTATTAAGGAAGGTTGAAAAAGTTTTTACGTAAGTGTCACCCCGTGCCTGACACCCAGGGGTCTAAGTAACTTCGCTATAATACTGATAGCACTTAGTGTTAATTAACTCGATTCTCTATAATTTTTTGGCATGAATGAGCTTTAAAATGACCGGTGCGAAAATGAGTTTTCACGAACTCCTGCTTCGCGAACAAAGCCGGACCATTTTACGCTCCCGCAAACAAATGTTGCATAGTCATATCCTTGTTTTTGGCTAATTCGCGACTCGAGTTATTTAGCAACTCAAGTTTTTTAGTATAAATTGCCTCAAAGCGGTAAGGTTGGGTTAAAAAATAAAATTTTTTAGCCCAACATCAAATAATTCTGATTTAAAGCTGTTTTGATACATAAATATGGAAGATTCAGAAAGTATTATCATTTTGACTTCCTTAGCTCATTTTGGTATAAGCCGGCATTGAATCTATAAAAACCTTTTCTTATGCTAAAATATATGGGGCAAAGTAAATCCTGAACATAAAAACGGGTTTTTAGTTTATATATTTTAAATATGGCAAAATCTGAAAAAATAATAGCTACAAATAAAAAAGCTTTTCATGACTATCATATTTCTGAAAAATTTCAGGCGGGAATAGTCCTTACCGGCACGGAAATTAAATCCGTCAGAGCAGGCCAGGTCAACCTTAAGGACAGTTTTGTCAAGATAGAAGGCAGTGAAGCTTGGCTTTATAAGGTTCATATAAGCAAATACGAAATGGGGAACATCTATAACCATGAACCTGAGCGAAAAAGAAAACTTCTGCTAAGAAAAGACGAAATAAGAAAAATTGAGCAAAAACTTAAGGGGACAGGTGAAACCCTTGTCCCGCTTAAGATATACCTTGTTGACGGCTGGGCGAAAATTCAGCTTGGCCTGGCTAAAGGTAAGAAGTTGTACGATAAACGTGAGGATATAGCTAGAAAATCAGCTAAACGGGATATGGAAAGAGCTGCAAAGAATAGATATTAGGAGTTTAAAATGACTTATTGCCTGGTTTATACGCTTACAGACAATATTGAAGAAGCAAAAAAGATTGCCCATGGTCTTATTAAGGAAAAACTTGCGGCATGCTGCAACATAATAAGTAATTTAACATCGGTATATGAGTGGAAAGACGAAATTTGCGAGGATAGAGAGTTTCTAATCCTGGCTAAAACAAAAAAAGAGCTTTTCGAGGAAGTGAAAACCTGTATTCTTCAAAACCATTCCTATGAGCTTCCGGCAATCCTTATGCTGCCTGTTGAAGCAGGTCTTGAAGGCTTTCTTGACTGGATTGGGGAAAATACCAGATAGTCTCAAAAATCGCCGAATTGAAAAAAAGCGTTCCAATATATGATAATTATATTTAAAGACCAGCACAGGAGTGGGTTGTAAATGAATTTTAAAAATATCATCGGATTTATAATATTTGCGGGGATTTTAGTCTTTATATCGATGAACATATTTCATATTGACAAACCTGTTTCTTATGAAGAAGCTAAAACAGGGGAAGTCAGCGGAAAGATCGAAAAAGATCCTCCGGGTGACTTTAAAACAGTGGAAATAAACGGCAGGGAATACAGGCAGGCAAGGGGCGAAGTCGGGAGTTACGGGGGAGAGTTTCGCAATTCCACCATAGGCGAAGGCCCTAAGACGTTTAATCCCTGGAATTCCCGGGATGCCACATCTTCGCAAATGGCGGATCTTATGTTTGACGGGCTTGTAACCACTGACGCTTATACCGGCGAGGTTATACCGCTTATGGCGAAGTCCGTGGAGATTGATGAAACCGGAAAAATCTACACCGTAACCCTGAGAAAAGGGCTGAAATGGTCGGATGGAAAACCCGTAACATCACAGGACGTCCTTTTTACCTGGAATACCGTAATTGCTGAAGGTTACGGCAACACAAGCGCCAGGGACAACGCACTTGTCGATGGAAAAATGCCGAAAGTCCGGGCAGTTGACAATTTGACTGTTAAATTTGTCACCGCAAAACCGTTTGCCCCGTTTTTAAGACAGCTAAGCCAGGCTATTGCGCCGGGGCACATACTTAAACCTGTTGTCAAAAAGGACAAAGAAGCTTTCAATTCTTTTTGGGGAGTCACCACGCCTCCGGAAAAGTTCGTTACCAGCGGAAAATTCAGGCTGAAAAGGTATATTCCCGCCCAAAGAGTAGAGTTTGCCAGGAACCCTGATTACTATATGGTGGATAAAAAAGGGCAAAAGCTGCCTTATCTCGATAAATACATTTTTTACATAGTGGGGGATATCAATAACCAGGTGTTAAAATTTGAATCCGGCCAGCTGGACTCTATACCGCTCTCAGGAAGCAATGTTTCCCGGTTTAAAGAGTTTGAAAACCGTTCTGATTACAAAATATACAACCTCGGACCTGATACAGGCACAATGTTCCTGGTTTTTAACCTGAACAGGAGAAAAAACGACGAGGGTGAATACTATGTTGATCCTACAAAACAGCAATGGTTTAACGATAAGAACTTCAGGAAAGCTGTAAGTCTTGCAATAGATAGAAAAAATGCCGTTTTAAATATACTTAGAGGAGTAGGGGCCCAGCTTTATACCGCAGAAAGCTTATCATCCATTTTTCTTAACGAAAAATTAAAAGACGGGGAACCTAAAAATCTTGAAAAAGCTAAGGAGTTGCTGAAAAAATCCGGTTTCAGCCGGGATGAAAGAGGAAATCTTATTGATAAATACGGAAACCGCGTTGAATTCCAGATGAGTACCAATGCAGGCAATACAGAACGTGAATCCGTGGGCGTTATGCTCAAGGAAGATCTCGAAAAACTTGGAATGAAGGTTAATTTCAAGCCCATAGAATTTAACGTACTGGTTGGCAAGCTTACCGACTCTCTTGACTGGGAAGCGGTAATAATGGGACTTACAGGCAGTCCTCTCGAACCGCACAGCGGGCGAAACGTCTGGAGCAGCAGGGGGGCTTTACATATGTTCAACCAGCGCAGGGGTGAAGACCTGAAAACAAACGCAGATCTCAGGGACTGGGAAAAAGAGCTGGATGAAATATTTGAAAAAGCTTCGACCGTGATTGATTTTGAAGAAAGAAAAGCCTATTATGACCGTTACCAGGAAATTGTCTGGGAATATAACCCTTTTATCTACATTTATTCAGGTCTTAGAATCATTGCTGTGAGGGAAAAATTCGGCAATCTTGACCCTATCCCGCTGGGGGGCGCACTGCATAATCCGGAAGAAATTTATGTGATCAGGGATAAAACCAGGAAGCCGCTTTAAATTTAAAGCGGCTTCTTAACTAAAGCTTATTCATATACAATTAATCAAGCATTGATTCCAGTAAGCTCGCATTATGTACGGCTAAAGAATTTTCTCTAACCTTATGCTTATGAATATAAACACGAAGTGCTTCCCTGATAAGTTCGCTTCTTGATCTTTGCTCATCATCAGCAACTTCATCGATTTTACTTAAAAATTCTTCTGGCATTGAAATTAATACTCGAGCCATTTTTTCCTCCTGTCTGTATTAATAAACTGGTAGTTGTGTGTAACTTAATTATTAAATTTTTCATATATATATAAAAAAGGATTAATATATTAAATTGCTATATTTTTTATATGCCAAACAAAAAAATTATCATTTCTTAACATTTAAAAATTAAATAAAAGGGATTTTTAACAGTAAATAGGAACCAGGTATAAAGCAACAAAAATAGAATACCCCCGTCTTTTCTAATAAAGTAAATCAAGAAGAGACAGGGGTTATGAGATTTTTACCATATTTTAGTGCTTATCAATTCTACATTTTAGCCTTATTGCTAAACCAGGAAAAGAAATTCAAACAAACAGCAATATCTAATCTATTTAACAAATCCACAAAATATATACGGCAATTTCTCAATAAGACTGTTGATTTCAACACTTTGTTCCTGAAGCTAATAGGTATTCTAAATATTGATTTAAGCCAGGGATATTTTTCTATTGATGATACATCCTACTCAAAACCGTTTTGTAGGAGATTAAAACTAATATCCAACTTGTTTAACCCTTCAACAAAAGGCTATACAAAAGGATATGATATAGTTTTCATCTGTTGGTCAAATGGAAAAATTACATTACCAATTTCATTCAAAGTATGGCATTCAGCTCTTGAAAAAAGCAAGATAGATATTGGGATTGAGCTGGTTAAATACGCAAGAAAAATTTCTAACGAGAAAAATTGGGGTTTTAGAGTAGATGCTCTGTATAATGCTAAAAAATTTCTCGGATATTTACATAAAAATCACCTATTCTTTGCTACACGGTTAGGCAGAGGCAGAATATTATTCGTAAATGGCAGAAAGTGTCTGTTAAAGACAACCATATGGGGTAAAAAATGCATAAAAGGCTGGCTTCCAGGTATAGGATATGTGTGGGTAACTAAGTATAGAGGGAAATATTATTGTGCAAATAGGTGTCCAGATTATCAACGACAATTATATGAGTGGTATGCTGCACGCTGGTGTGTAGAGTGTGTCTTTAGGTTCGTGAAATCAGAACTGAAATTGCAGGACTGTCAAGCGTTTGAATTTGATCAACATTACAATCATATTGGGTATTGTTTTCTTGCTTTTGGTTTGCTACAAGCAAGTTTTCCAAATCTTAATGTTTATGAAGCAAAGAAAAGAATTGAATCTATGTATGTCACAAAGTCTGTATCGCTTAAACAAGAGGTGTTTCAGCTATGTGCCTAATTACTGTCAAATATCAGAAATAGTAGAAAAATTGAAAAATTCCTGAAAAAATTTCTAAAAAAAGCCTGATTTATATTTAAAAAATACCGCATAACGAATTATAGCGAGATTAAGTAAATTTACTTAATCTCGCTATAGTGTAATTCGCATTAACCGCTTTAAGACGGTTTTTGCAAAAACCTCCCAATTTAGTAGTTGCTGCTCTTTTTTTGAAATTGTGTGTAAGTACTGTGAGTGTTGTTTGTATGTGTGTGTTATATATATATTAAGTATAAAAGATAAAAAAAATTGCCTTTTTATATATAAAACATTAAGTTATGTAAAAAAGAGCCTTATTGAATAAACAGGCTCTTTTTATAGAAGTTTTTATAACCGCGCCGTAATCAAGTATTAACTTGACTGCAGTTATTGAAATTATGCCTCAGCCGAGGACAGCTGTCTTTGCCCGAGTTCTCTATCTAACATAAAAATTGCCCCGGGAGCATCTTTCATAAGTTTTAACTTGTTTATAATTTCTGATACGGAAGCTTCTTCCTCTACCTGCTCGGTTACAAACCATTGCAGGAAAATATGGGTTGCATGGTCTTTTTCTTCAAGAGCTGTGTTCACAATGTCATTAATTGAGCTTGTTACATATTCTTCGTGTTTTAAAGTATTCTGGAATACGTCTAAAACGCCTTCCCAATCGCTCTGTGGTTTTTCAATCTGTTCAAGGATTACTCTTGCGCCTCTTTCATTTATGTAGTTATAAATTTTCTGGGCATGACTCATTTCTTCATGGGCCTGGACATGCATCCAGTGAGCAAACCCGGTCATATCCCGAGAAACAAAGTAAGCTCCCATTGCTGTATAAAGATATGATGAAAAAAGTTCCCTGTTAAGCTGGTTGTTTAGCTCTTTTTCTATTTTTTCGCAAAGCATTGACTATTCTCCTTTCCATAACCCATGGAGGTTGCAGTACTCTCTTGCAGTAATGTTATCGGCTTTTATACAGAAAGTGGCTTCAGGTTTTTCTCCGGGGTTAAGATATTTTCTGTAAACTTTATTATCTGCGGTTACTTCAATCCATTCTATATAATGTTCTTGTATCATAGGATGTTCTACACTTCCAACAGCCACCTTAACACCTTCCGGTGTAGTTTCTATAACAGGGACATGTTTTTCAGTTGCCGCATCGATTTCTCCTTCATTCAAAAGTTTCATATTCTGCCCGCAGCAAACTAAATCCCCGGCCTGGCCATTAAGGACTTCTACTATATTTCCGCAAATATCGCATTTGTAAACCTCAAGTCTTTTAGGTGACATATAAATTCTCCTTTTTTCTCATAAACTGCATTAGTATAACGAGTTTTTATTATAAGCGAAGCTTAAGCACTTATACCTCGGATTTAAGAATTTCTTAATAATAAATTTAAGGCTATTAAGGACGGCGGAAAAAATTCTTAGCCTCCGCCTTTGCGGCATCGAAGAATTTTTGTAGTCTGCTCCATGCTGAAAAATATCCAAATATTTTTTCAGCTATCCTTATTTTGGCTCTGATAGCTCTGAAAGCTTTTTAAGAGCTTTTCCCGATTCAATTATCTCCTCAGCCAGCCCCGCTCCCTCCTGAAGAGAGGAAACTTTGCCTCCTGCCCACAGGACAGCCGCGGAATTCAAAAGCAAAACCTCAAGTTTAGCTCCTTTTGTATTACCTGAAAAAATGTCTTTTATAATTTTTGCGTTAACCAGTGGGGAATCACCGGCAATCTCCTGGACGGAAGACGTTTTATACCCAAAATCTTCCGGTGTGATCTCGAAGCTGGTTATTTTATTATTATCAAGCCGGTATATCCGTGTTCTTCCGCAAATACTGATTTCATCCATAATAGGGTTAACCCCGCTTACAACCATTGCTTTTTTACAGCCCAGGTTCTGCAGGGTTGCCGCAATTTTATGGAGCATCTGCGGGTTTGATACCCCTACTACCTGCCCTGTTGGAAAAACCGGGTTGGTAAGAGGTCCCAGAAAGTTAAAAATAGTCCTTATTCCAAGCTCTTTTCTTACCCGGTTAACGTGAAAAGTGCTCTTATGAAAAAAAGGTGCATGAATAAAAGCTATAGAATTGGATTTAAGAGCCCTTTCCACAGCTTCAGGGTCTTCTAAAAGAGGTATATTAAGAGTTTGCAGAACATTACTTCCCCCGCACTTACTTGTAAAACTAAAATTAGTATGCTTGGCAACCCTTAATCCCGCAGCTGAGGCAACTATAGCGGAAGCCGTAGAAATATTAAAACTATTAATCCCGTCCCCGCCGGTACCGCAAGAATCAACTATGGGCTCCTCTGCCTCGGAATTCACCCTGACTGCAAGCTCCCTCATTCCCCTTGCAAATCCCGTTATTTCCTCAACACTCTCGCCTTTAGCCTTAAGCGCTGATAATAAAGCGCTTATCTGGAAAGGATTTGCCTCGCCGGAGCTTATGCAATAAATCAGCTCGATAGCCTCTTTTTCACTCAAATCCTGGTTTTCGGTTATTTTATTTAAAGCTTTTTTTAACATGTATTTAAACCCAAACCGTAAATATATTTTTATTTTACCTGAAAATCAACGTTGGGGAATTACTTCTAAAGGGTTAACCCTTTAAATTTTCAGGGGTTAAATAAATCCCTCCCGGAATCACCTTTTCTGTTGATTAATTTTGCATATAAATAATATATCATTATTATATAAGCTAAAGGAAAAGGTTAGGAAGCAAAAGAAAGGGATTGTATGCAATGTATTGTAGTACTGACAGGAGTAGACAATTGATAAATAAAGACAAGGACCTGCAAATAATAAACGATGAAATAGCTTCATATAAATGTTCCATATGCGAAATAGAAGATAAGCTGAACCTGTTAAAATTTTTAGACAGCGTTGACAATACAATGGCAAAAAGCCTGAACCTTGACAATCAGGAGTTAATGGACAAAAAAACCGGCTATGAAAAAACTTTAAGAAAGCTTATAAATGAAAAAATAAAATTGTTAAAAAATGAGGAACAACTATTTGATAATTCCCTGGAAATTAAAACAAAAATAATAAATTCTCTTTGTCTTGTTAACTATATGTCATTTATTTATAACTTTGATAATGGTTTCGAAAACTTTAAAAAAGATTCCAAATAATATCTCTCAACAAACTCCAAAAATAAAAAACTGCTAAAAAGTTAGGAAGTAAAAAACCTTTAAAGATAGGCTTTTGCCTATCTTTATTGTTTGCAAACACAAAACTATAGCGCTTATCAGCCAGTTTGATAGTTTTATCAGGGTATATTAAAATATTTTATATAATTTGATTAAAAGAATTAAGGTAAAAATGCTTAAAGTCGTACTTTTAGGATATGGAGAACTGGCTCAATCCCTTGCTCTTGGAATTTTGCAAACAAACCATAAAATTATAGGTGTTATGAGATGGGAAAGACCCGGAGTTAACGGCTTTATCAGGATGATCAGGGATACTTTTGCCCCTGACACTCTTTTGTCCATAATAAGAGCTAATAATTTACGGGAAATCAAGGCTAAAAGAGCAAACTCAAAGGCATTTATAAAAGAAATGCAAAGGCTTAAACCTGATGTAATCATAGTGGGTTCATGGGGAGAAATTCTAAAAAAAGAAGTTCTGGATTTGCCTAAACTTGCTTTTATAAACTGCCATCCCTCATTATTGCCTAAACACAGGGGCAGCAACCCTTATGTTTCCGCTATAAAGATAGGAGAGACCGGAACAGGCGTAACTTTTCATATAGTCAACGAAAAAATAGACGCCGGAGATATTCTTCTCCAGGCTGAAGTAGCTATAACCGGGATTGACACAGGCGAAACCCTTAAAAATAAGTGTGCTTTCAAGGCAAAAGAGTCTGTAAAGGTTCTTCTTTCAGGTCTTGAACAAGGAAACTTGATTCCTTTAAAACAAAATGAGGCTGAAGCATCATATTTTCCCGCAATATCAGAGGATGATGCTTTTATAAACTGGAAAAAGCCCGCTGAAGAAATTCACAACCATATAAGGGCGCTTTACCCCTGGATTAAGTGTTATACCCCTTATAAAGACGGTTTTTTGTTTATCAATTCCTCAAGGGTAATTGACTTGCAAACTCCTGTCCATAAACCGGGAGTAATTATTGAAGATAATAAAGACACTAAAAAAGAAATCCTCGTGTCAACGTCAGAACCTTGTAAAGCGCTTCTTTGCCGGGGAGTAGAGCTTTATGACATGTTTTATGCGCTTAAAAACCTGTTCAGGTAAGTAATTTAAATGCCGCTTTTTTATGGTTTAATAAAAAGAAGTTATAAAATTTTTAGCTGGGAAAAATGGGTAATTTTTTTGGAATTTTCGGGATAATCGCAATACTCGGGATTGCTTTTTTAATGTCCCGTGATAAAAAGGCAATTGATTGGAAATTAGTAGGTAAAGGTTTGGGATTCCAGCTTTTAATAGCGCTTTTTATTCTGAAATTACCTCCCGGTAAGTATATTTTTGAAAAAATAGGAGATATTATAAGACAGCTCCTGAATTTTGCAGATCAGGGAGGTGAATTTGTATTTGGAATCCTGGTAAATAAACCTGATATTTTCGAGCAGGTCTTTGGTGAAGGCAGCGGGTTTATATTTGCTTTTAAAATAATTCCCACAATAATTTTTGTCGCTGTACTCGTAAATATTGCTTATCATATAGGCTTAATGCAAAAAATCATATCTTTTGTGGCTAAAATTGTGTATAAACTTATGGGAGTAAGCGGCAGCGAAGCCCTGTCGAATGTTTCAAGCGCGTTTGTAGGGCAGGTGGAAGCTCAAATTATGATTAAACCCTACGTTTCCGGGATGACCCGCTCAGAGCTTCTTGCGTCTATGTCAGGCAGTATGGCATGTATAGCAGGCGGGGTTATGGCAGTATATATATCCCTGGGAGTTCCTGCCGAATACCTCCTTGCGGCAAGCTTAATGGCAGTTCCCGGAGCGCTGGTGATTTCCAAGATTATTTACCCTGAAACCGAAAAATCAGAGACCCGCGGTGAAATTAAGCTGGAAGTGAAAAAAACCCATGCAAACCTTATTGATGCTATGGCGCATGGTGCAAGTGACGGCATGCGCATATCCATAAGCGTTATAGCTATGCTTATAGGTTTTATTGCAATAATAGCAATGATTGATGCTCTTCTTGGATATATAGGAGGCGTTTTTTCAATTATTGCGCCGAACCTGGGGTTAACGGGAATCAATTTTTCAGGATTAAGCCTAAAGTCTCTCCTGGGTGGAATATTTTCGGTGTTTGCCTGGTTAATGGGTGTTCCCTGGGAAGACACGTTTACTGTAGGGTATTTAATGGGAACAAAAATGGCTCTTAATGAATTTGTTGCTTATATGGACCTTGCCCCTATTATAAAAGGGACGGCAGATGTTGTTTTATCCCCTAAATCGCTTGTTATAGCAAGTTTTGCCTTGTGCGGGTTCGCAAATTTCGGATCTGTCGCGATTCAGGTTGGCGGCATAGGGGAAATTGCCCCAAACAGAAGGGCCGACCTTGCAAAACTGGGGATAAGAGCTTTAATCTGCGGGACTTTAGCTTCTTACCTATCGGCAACTATTGCCGGCATGCTAACCGGTTTATAAAATAAATTAACCCGGGTCGCTAAGGGAGGTTGAAAAAGTTTTTACGTAATTGTCACCCCTGCTTGACACGGGGTCTAAGTAACTTCGCTATAATACTGATAGCACTTAGTGCTAACTGGATAGATCCCCCCGTGTCAAGCACGGGGCAGGCTTCTCAAGTGCGGGATGACA
>JANQIY010000220.1 GCA_028281965.1 Candidatus Gastranaerophilales bacterium | reverse complement strand
TATAGTTTAACATTGGTAGCTTTCACAATTAGCGCTCGTGACCCACGTCATTAAAAAAGTTATTAAGGAGACAGATGCTGTTTAACTATACCGTAAAATTCCGAAAATAAGCCCCGGGGCTTATATTTTTCAAAGGCCCTTTTTGAGGGGCTTATCTACGGAGGGAAATTTGCGTTTCAAAATCGAGTGGGCTTTCCTTATAAACGGAAGGAAATTTACCGTCCTTGCCTTGTTTTACTTTGTATTTGAGGGCAATTTCCGAGTACAAGCCCCTCGAGGGTTTTATATTTGGAGGGGTGATTTAATGGAGGGTCTTTTGCGTTACGAGTTTGGGGGGCTTATAAATGGAGTGGCTTATTTTCGGAATTTTACAGTATATCCTCCTTAATAGCTTTCTGAGAAGATGAGAAAACACGACAGGTTAAAAGCACATTTTGCAGAGTTTTAACCGCTGAGTGAAGTGTTTCAAAGAAAAACCATTTGTTCTCGTATCTTACGAAGTAAACCGGGGGTAAGGGGGACAAACGGCAAGGCTAAAAGTGTGCCGCCGAAGCCTTCAGGCCCTTGGGCCCGTTTCTCGAAAGACCCTGTTAACCCTTTACGTCTCAATGGTGACCAACTGATCAATTTCCTCCAAAAGATATCCATACATTGTCAAGAGATAACGTTATGAGAATTAATAAATTGATCACCAAAGAAAAAATGCGCTGATGTTTTATCAAATTCTCTCAACTAATTCTTTAAGGAACTGTATGAAGATCAGTTGGGCGAATTTGTATGTGGATACTGGGGCTTAAACAGTTAAGACAAAAATCGTTTATTTCGCTAGCCTATTTAAGGCAAGAGACCTCATTTTATAGCGGTAACTCGTGCCGTTTCGCAAACAGGATAAAGCAATTTTTTAAACCACGATCACGAAATTGGATTTTTTGGAAAAACATTCTTTGTAACGCAAATAAAGGCCATGCCGCTCCTCGCTTAAAGACATGCAAAAAGACATTCTGCTCAAGACGCTAAATAGTAAAACTGTACACCATGACTCTGTCCGGAG
>JANQIY010000092.1 GCA_028281965.1 Candidatus Gastranaerophilales bacterium | reverse complement strand
TACTTATCGCGTATCAGCATTAATTGGCTAGACCCCGCATCAAGTGCGGGGTGACAGTTTAAGTTTAATTTATCCAATTTAGAACTGAATTGCCCTGTTAAGTTTGACGATGTCTCTTTAAAGAAAAATTAAAGTTTTTCATTATACTTGAAAAAAAATTGACCGGAGGGTTGAATTAAAAAAATTATGCGTCAACCAAGGCTAACCCTGGGATCAACCAGCTTAAGCAGGATATCAGCTATTAAATTCCCTGCTATAAGCATAACAGAACCTATCATAAGCGAGGCCATAACAAGGTTTATGTCGGATTTCATAACCGCTTCGAGGATTAACCTGCCAAGCCCCGGGTATTGCAAAACAAACTCGGTAAGTGCAGCGCCGTTCAAAAGAGCGGCAAACTCAAACCCCAGCATTGTTACCAGGGGATTTACAGCGTTTCTCACAGCGTGTTTGTAAATAACTTTGTTTTCCGGAAGCCCCTTTGCCCGTGCCATTTTTACATAATCGGATTCCAGGACATCCAGCAGGTTTCCTCGCATTTGCCTCTGCAAGCCCGCAAGGCTTATTGTTGAAAGCACTATCACAGGCAGGATAAGATGGTGAGCAATATCTATAAACTTTTCCGCGGGAGTGAACTCTTCAAACCCAACGCTGGTAAGTCCTCCTACAGGAAACCAGCCTGTCTTTACCGCAAAAATCAGCAGCAGTAAGGCAAAAAAGAACGACGGAACCGCCATTCCCACGGAGGATATTATGGTCAAGACCCTGTCGGCCGTTGTCTTCCAATTGAGAGCAGAGTAAATTCCCAGCGGTATAGCTGCCAGCCAGGTGACAAGGATTACCACCGCTGTTAAAAGAAGCGTATTGGGGATTCTCTCCATAAGCCTGTTTGAAACCTTTTCGCCCGAGGTTGAAACGCCAAGATCCCCACGGATAAAGTTCCCCGCCCATCTCAGATACTGCTCATGAGCAGGCAAATCCAGTCCCAGACGCTCTTTTTCCGCTTGAAGGGTCTCCGGTGAAATTGCCGGGTTCATCTTTAATTCCGCCAGCGGGTCCACAGGGCTTAGCTTTATAACCATAAAGCTGATTATAGATACCATAATCAGCAGCGGTATCGCCTGAAGTATTCTTTTTAGTATGTATACAGGTATGGACATAAACTCTGAAACCGGTTCACTTTAAATAAATATTAGCATGTCCTTAACTTTCTTTCAGTATTGGTTCAGCAACTTTAGTGATCTTAAAAAGTAATTGACTCGAGTCGCTAATAGAAATTAAAGTTAATGCTAAACGTAATTTTGTTAAAATTTCAAAAATTATTTTTTGTAAAATTTATCTGATTTTAGCAATAAAAAATTAAATAAATAAGAAAAAAAGTTGAAAATAACTTAAAAACAAAAATAATTTTAAGTAAAATTTAAAAAAAAATGAAAAACCTGAAAAATAAAAGTAAATATATAAGCGCTTCTTAACTTAATATAACTTAACAAATGTATCAAATACACTTAACAGGCGGAACTAAATTTTATATAATGCAAATTGTAAAATAAAGAAACATCTTACAAGAATCATGGGGAAGTATTTAATGAAAGTTTTTCAACAATTTCAAAGCCAGCAGCAGTTTCAAAACCAGCAACAACAAAAACAGACAACGTAAAGTCTGCGAAATTTCACTTATAAAAAAGAAAACCCGCAGACTTAAAAAAAATCAGCGGGTTTTAAAATTTTCAAATTAATTTAGTAAAAATAATTTTATACCAACTTGAAGAATTATATCAAGTGGAAATTTTGTAAATTTTTCAAAAAATATAATTTACGAAAAGATTAAACACGAAAGGACTAAGTAAAAAACTGAACCCGTAAAAATTACCGGTTTTCGGTTTAGTTTAAAAAGTATTAAGAAAGAGGAAGAATTATGAGACAAGTAGCAATTTACGGCAAAGGCGGCATCGGCAAGTCGACCACGACTCAAAACTTAACAGCAGCCCTGGCAGAGCTTGGCAGAAGAATTATGGTGGTAGGGTGCGACCCAAAGGCTGACTCAACAAGGCTTATTCTGGGCGGACTGGCGCAAAGGACAGTTCTTGACACCTTAAGGGAAGAAGGAGAGGACGTTGACCTCGATGAAATCATGAAAGTCGGCTACGGCGGGATCCGCTGTGTGGAATCCGGCGGGCCGGAACCCGGCGTGGGCTGCGCGGGAAGAGGGATCATTACCTCGATTAACATGCTGGAATCGCTCGGGGCTTATGAAGCCGAGCTAGATTACGTATTTTATGACGTCCTCGGCGATGTTGTCTGCGGAGGTTTTGCAATGCCAATCCGTGAGGGCAAGGCAAAAGAGATTTACATAGTTGCCAGCGGGGAAATGATGGCCCTATACGCGGCGAACAATATATCCAAAGGTATCCAGAAGTATGCCCAGACAGGAGGAACGAGGCTTGGCGGCATTATTTGCAACAGCCGGAAGGTAGATAACGAGTATGAAATGGTAAAAGCTTTTGCGGAAGAGATAGGCAGCCAGCTTGTATATTTTGTCCCCCGGGATAATATGGTACAGCGCGCGGAAATCAACAGGAAAACCGTTATTGACTATGACCCGGAGTGTGTCCAGGCTGATGAATACAGAGGCCTGGCAAAGGCCATTGATGAAAATGAAATGTTCGTCATTCCAAAGCCAATGACCCAGGACAGGCTGGAAGACTTGCTGATGGCCCATGGGCTTCTGGATTCAGTAGCTTAGTTTTTATAAACGAATACATAACCAGGTGGCGTTAACCGGACTTTTAAGATACTCCCCGGTTTTACGGGACGCTTCTTAATGGCGCCGGTTTCCCGGGTTAACTGCTTCTTCCGGTGAGTTGCAGCAATAAAGACAAAAAGTGTTTTAAGCAAAATTTTAGTAAAGGAGCAAAGAATGAGATTGGTAAGAGCAATAATCAGGCCGGAAAAAACCGGCCAGGTAATGTCGGAACTTAGTGATGCCGGGTTTCCCGCGGTTACAAAAATCGACGTGGCCGGACGGGGAAAGCAACGCGGGGTCAAAGTCGGCGACGTTTACTACGATGAAATCCCTAAAGAGCTTTTAATGCTGGTTGTTCAGGATGAAGAACAGGATGACGTGATAAAAATCATACTTAAAAACGCAAAAACCGGTGAAAAAGGAGCTTTTGGAGATGGGAAAATCTTTATCAGCGAAGTTGATGAAGTATACACCATCAGCAGCGGCCTGAATGAGCTTTAAATGGAGGGAGTAGGCTTAAAATGAAAGAAATAATGGCAATAATCAGGATGAATATGATTAACAAAACAAAAGAAGCACTGCTGGAAGCCGGTTTCAGTTCAATTACCTGCAGGAAAGTATTTGGCAGGGGAAAAAAGAAAGTTGACTACGAGTTAATCCAGGGCCTGCTTCAGGGCGGGGAAATTGAATCGCCGATAGTGGCGGAATCGGTTTCAGAAGGTCACAGGCTGGTACCTAAAAGGATGTTAACAATAGTCGTAAACGATGATGAAGCAGGTAAAGCCGTTGAGATAATAATTTCAACCAACCAGACAGGCAACCCCGGCGACGGCAAGATTTTTATCCTCCCGGTACTTGACGCGGTCAGGGTGAGGACGGCTGAGACAGGACTCGTAGCAGTATAAAGCGACATGAGGTAAGTTTAATGAATGATAAAGATTTTTCAAAAGAGAAGATAGACAACGTAATAGACAAGCTGCTATATTCCTATCCGGCAAAGGTTTCCAAAAACAGGAAAGAGCACATGCTTGTCAGGGATTGCTCGCAGGATAAGCAGCAGATAAAAGCAAACACCAGGACGGTCCCGGGGATTATAACAAACAGGGGTTGCTGTTACGCAGGCTGTAAAGGCGTTGTGCTTGGGCCTTTAAGGGATATGGTGCACATAGTCCACGGCCCGATAGGGTGTTCTTATTATGCCTGGGGAACCAGGAGGCATAAGGGAAAACCAAAAGAAGGAGAGCAAAATTACCTTCCCTACTCTTTTTCAACGGATATGCAGGAGAAAGACATTGTTTTCGGGGGTGAAAAGAAGTTAAAGCAGGCTATAAAAGAGGCCGTAGAGATTTTTAACCCCAAAAACATAGCAATATGTTCCACCTGTCCGGTGGGGCTTATAGGTGATGACATTAATTCCGTTGCCGCAGAAGCCGAAAAGGAATATGGGATTACTATTTTTGCCACCAGTTGTGAAGGTTACAAAGGCGTAAGCCAGTCAGGCGGACATCATATAGCAAATAACGCCCTGATGAAACACGTTATCGGCTCAAATAACGACTTTGTAGCTCCAAAATACTCTATAAACATTCTGGGAGAGTATAATATCGGAGGCGATGAATGGGAAATTTCGAGGATATTAAGCAAAATCGGCTATAACATAATCGCAAGGATGACGGGCAACGGCACGACCGAAGAGCTGAGAAATGCCCATAAAGCCGATCTTAACCTCGTTCAATGCCACAGGTCGATTAACTACATCGCTGAAATGATTGAAAAAAAGTACGGCACGCCGTGGTTAAAAGTGAATTTTATCGGCATTGAAGCAACTGTCAGGACTCTGAGGGACATGGCGAAATTTTTCGATGACCCGGAAATCCTCAGCCGCACGGAAGAAGTTATAAAAGAGGAACTGGAGGATATCAGGGAGGATGTTGAGTATTACAGGGGGCAATGCGCGGGGAAAACGGCATTCCTGTTTGTGGGAGGCTCAAGGGCTCACCATTACCAGGGCTTATACAAGGAAATCGGTATTGAAACGGTTTTAGCCGGTTATGAATTCGCCCACAGGGACGATTATGAGGGCAGGCATGTTATTCCGGACATCCAGATTGACGCGGATAACCGAAACATCGAAGACCTTGACGTCCAGAAAGACCCTCAAAACTACAGAATTGTAATTCCCCCTCAAAGACGGGAAAAATTAGAACAGGAAATCCCTCTAAATAACTACGCCGGGATGATTAACGAAATGAAAGACGGAAGCGTAGTCATAGACGACCTTAACCATTATGAAACAGAAGAACTAATCAGGATATTGAAACCTGACGTATTTGGTTCGGGGATAAAAGACAAGTATATTGCCCAGAAAATGGGGATATTTTCCAAGCAAATGCACTCTTACGACTACGGCGGGCCTTATGCGGGATTTAAAGGCGCGGTTAATTTCGCAAGGGATATTGCAATGGGAATCCACACCCCGACGTGGAGTTACCTTGTGCCGCCGTGGAAAAAAGAGCCTTCGCTTGAAGGCGAGGTCAGCTATATACCGGAATCGGTTGAACAATAGCAAAAGGCCTCATTGCAAGAAATGAAGCGACAAAGCGAACACATTTCATTGCGAGGGCTTTAGCCTGGGGGAACAGGAGTTTTAACTCATTTTTACCCCTGGCAATCCGGGAAACTCCTTATTAAAGCCTCAAAATATATAGTTAAATTCCACGCCGGCCAGATTCCCACGTCGCTTCGCTCCTCGGAATGACAATCAGGCAAATTTCATCAGGTTAATTACAAATCTACACACTAAAATATTGAAAATATTTATCATTTAAACCAGGGAGATAAAATAAAATGCTAGACTTAACCCCGAAAGAATTAAAAGAAAGAGAGGCCCTGATTATAAACCCGGCCAAGACATGCCAGCCGATCGGCGCAATGTATGCGGCGCTGGGAATCCACAGGTGCCTTCCGCACAGCCACGGCTCGCAGGGGTGTTGTTCTTACCATAGAATGCACCTGACAAGGCATTTTCGCGACCCGGTTATGGCTTCTACCAGTTCATTTACTGAGGGCAGCTCGGTTTTTGGCGGGAAAAGCAATTTAAAAACAGCGGCAAAAAACATTTTTGCCATTTATAACCCGGACGTTATAGCTGTTCATACGACCTGCCTGTCTGAGACAATTGGGGATGATATCAACGCAATTATTGCCGATATTGAAATCCCCGAGGGAAAAAGGATGATCCATGCCAATACCCCGAGTTACCAGGGTTCGCACATTACCGGTTTTTCAAACATGGTAAAAGGAATAGTCAATTACCTCGCCGAATCCGCCTCAGACCACCCGGAAGTGAAGACCGACAATATAAACATAATTCCCGGGTTTGTTAACCCGGCAGATATGCGGGAAATCAAGCGAATCACCTCATTGCTGGGGATTCCATACATTATGTTCCCTGATACATCAGGTGTTGTGGATTCTCCTAATACTGGAAAGTATGAAATGTACCCACGGGGCGGCGCTAAGGTTGATGATATAGCAAAAACCGGCGATTCAAAGGCAACTGTAGCGCTTGGGAAATTCGCATCCGAGCAGGGAGCGTTTGAACTGGAGAAAAAATGCGGAGTTAAGCCTTACGTGCTGAAAACTCCTATTGGGATCAGGGCAACTGACGATTACATAATGAAACTTTTGAAATTAACCCAGAAAGAAGTGCCTTATGAGCTTGAGGAAGAGAGGGGACAGCTTGTCGACATTATGACCGACACCCATATGCATTTCCACGGCAAGGAAGTCGCTATATTTGGCGACCCGGACATTGTAACCGCCATGACCGAATTCTGCCTCAGCCTGGGAATGAGGCCGAAGTACATCCTGACCGGGACTCCCGGGGAAGCTTTCTCCCGGGAAATTAACGAGCTGATGATGGACGTGGCTGTAAATTACCAGGTAAAAGCCGCAGGTGACCTGTTTACACTTCACCAATGGATTAAAAATGACCCTGTAGACCTGATAATCGGCAACACTTACGGCAAGTATATCTCAAAAGCGGAAGATATACCGCTTGTAAGGCTGGGATTCCCGATTCTCGACAGGAGCGTACATTCTTATATGCCTGTAGCGGGATATAAAGGAGCAATGAGGCTTATTGAAATGATAAGCAACGCTATTTTAGACCGTGAAGACAGGGATGCGGAAGATTGTGACTTTGAACTTGTAATGTAGCAGCGGATAAGGGTAAAAAATGAACGCAAATATTAAAACATTAGATGAAAGACAGGATTTTATAGTCTGCAATAAAAAAGACAACCGTGCCATAAAATGCGATAAAAACAGCCTTGAAGGATCGGTGAGCCAGCGGGCATGCGTTTATTGCGGCGCGCGTGTTGTGCTGAACCCTATTACCGATGCTGTTCACATTGTCCATGGCCCGATAGGCTGCGCAAGTTACACCTGGGACATCAGGGGGAGCCTGAGCAGCGGGGAAGAAACTTACAGGAACAGTTTTTCCACTGACCTGCGGGAAGATGACATAATTTTTGGAGGCGAAAAAAAACTGGCCGCCGCAATTGATGAAATTACTGAAAAAAACAGGCCAAAAGCGGTTTTTGTCTACTCCACCTGCGTTGTCGGGGTAATTGGCGATGACCTGGAAGCCGTATGCAGGATTGCTTCTGAAAAACACGGCATAAACGTGATCCCTGTGCAGTCTACGGGATTTGCGGGCAACAAGGCAATGGGCTACAGAGCTGCCTGTGAAGCCCTGATGAGGTTAATGGAGACAGAAAATGCTCATTCCCCTGACGTTACGAGGGCTGCGAAGCAGCCCGAAGGCAATTTAATAAACATTCTTGGCGATTTTAACCTTGCGGGAGAAATCTGGATAATTAAAAATTATCTCAGGGAAATTGGAATCGATGTTGTATCAAAGATAACCGGGGATTCTACAATTGAAGAAATACGTAAAGCCCCGGCAGCATCGTTTAATATAATTCAATGTGCCGGTTCCATGGGCTATCTGGGCAAGCTGATGAAGGAAAAATACGGCCTGCCGTTTATCAAAATCAGTTTTATCGGCGTGGAAGACACTGTAAAATCAATGCTTAGAATCGCCATGATGACTAAAAACCCGGAAATCATAGAAAAAGCGGAAGAATTTACCGAGGAACAGGCAAGTATAACAGAATTCCAGCTAGGGAAATACCGTGACAGGCTCAGGGGTAAGAGAGCCGCGGCTTATGTCGGAGGCGGGTTCAAAGCGGTTTCGTTAATAAAGCAGTTAAAAGACCTTGATATAAAGCCTGTCCTGATTGGGACGCAAACCGGGAAAAAAGAGGATTACGACAATATAAGGGAATTGACCGACGAAGGCACAATAATAGTCGATGATTCAAACCCTACAGAGCTTGAACATTTTATAAAAACACAGAAGGCGGATTTTTTAATCGGCGGGGTGAAGGAAAGACCGCTGGCTTACAAGCTGGGAATAGGGTTTTGTGACCATAACCACGAAAGAAAACATCCTTTATGCGGGTTTGAAGGGGCGGTTAACTTTGCAAAAGAGGTTGACGCCTCGGTAAACAGTCCGGTCTGGCGGCATATAAGGACTAAAATTTAGTTTTTTAAAGAGGAAATGATGAAAAACAAACGAAATTTTACCAATTTAAACGTAAATCCCTGTAAGATGTGTATGCCAATGGGCGCAGCTATTGCGTTCAAGGGGATTGAAAATGCGATGATGCTCCTGCATGGCTCCCAGGGATGCAGTACGTATATCAGAAGACACATGGCAAGGCATTATAACGAGCCGATAGATGTTGCATCATCCTCGTTAAGCGAAAAAGGAACGGTTTACGGCGGCGCTGCAAACTTAAAAAATGGGCTTAAAAACGTTATAAGGCTTTATGACCCGAAAATCATCGGGATAGCCACAACATGTCTTGCCGAGACCATCGGTGAAAATATAGATATGATTATCCGGGAATTTATAGAGGAAGAAAACCTCAATGACAGGCATTTTGTCCCGGTTTCAACCCCGGGATACGGGGCGACCCAGTTTGAAGGGTATTTCCAGGCTGTAAGAAAAATCATTGAGTACCTTACAGAAGAAACAAAGCCCAATAACTCAATAAATATAATAGTCCCAAATATTACACCGGCCGAAGTCAGGTTTATAAAAGATGTTTTAAAAGAATATGAGGTCGAATACAACCTGATACCGGATTTTTCAGAAACGCTCGATGCTCCATTTGCTTACTCTTTCTCTAAAATACCTCCAGGGGGGTCTTCTTTTTCAAACATAAAAAGGGCGGCAGGAGCCAGGGCGACTGTTGAAATAAGCAAACTGGCCGATAAAGCGGTTTCTCCGGGAGAATACCTTAATGACACTTATAAAGTACCGCTTTATAGGTGTTCAATTCCAATCGGGCTGCAAAATAACGATGAATTTTTAAGGATTTTATCCGAAGTAACCGGCCGGGAAATTCCGGATAGGTTTGCAAAAGAGAGGGGCAGAATGCTTGATGCGATGATAGATTCGCATAAGTACAATTCGGAAATAAGGGCGGCAATTTTTGGCGAACCGGAATCCGTATACGCTGCTAGCAGGATGTGCCTGGAAAATGGGATTCTTCCGGCGTTGATCTCCACGGGGTCAAAGACTTCCAGGCTTCAATCCCTGCTTCAAAAGCAGGAAGAAATGAATAACCTTCATGAAACCCCCGTTATTATTGATGATACAGACTTTGAGACAATCAGGGAACTGGTCAAGCAGCTTGACGTTAACCTTTTGATCGGGCATTCAGACGGTAAGTTCATAACGGAAAGAGACGGGATTCCGCTGGTAAGGTACGGATTCCCGGTAAATGACCGGATAGGCAGCCAGAGGATTATGTTTGCCGGTTATGAAGGGTCGACAAGGTTTCTGGACTTGCTCACAAACACCTATCTTGACAGGAAATACACTACCTACAGGAACAGGATTTACGCTAAGTACGCAAGTTAATTTCAACAGCTATCCCATAATAAAAGTATAGTAATCTGAGAAAATAAACAGGATTTAATAAATGAGGATGAAAAGCAGTAATAGAAGTATTTTAAGGGTTAGGTGCAGGGGCCGGTCGGCACTGTCCGCATTACGCACGAAGCCCTACCCAAAACGGTTTCCCCCTTCCTTTGAAGGAAGGGGGCAGGGGGATGGTAGTTTCAGGCATTTTTTATTTTTAAATTTAATTAATTTCCTGATTACTTTTTAAGATCACTATAATAAAAAGGAGAAAAAAGAATGAAAATAGCAGTCAGTGTTGACAAAGAAGGAAAAGTGGCTCCACACCTGGGTAGGGCTGAAACTTTTTTCATATATAATTATGAAAACGGCACAGTGGATTTTATTGAAAAAAGAATCGGAAAAGGCAGCTATACAGACCACATCATAGATGAAATCCTTGATTGCGGCGCTGTAATTTCCGGGCAAATCGGGGAAGGTATGATACAAAACCTTGATAACCTTGGGATAAAGGCAATTATTGAAACTGAAGTCCCGGATCCGGTCAAGGCAATTGAAAAAATTTAATTATAGGAAGTAGAAATGAGCATTAAAATACACAAACATCCCTGTTTTTCTGATACCGGGCATAAGATCTATGCCAGAATGCATTTACCTGTTGCTCCTGCCTGTAACATCCAGTGCAATTACTGCCATAGGGATTATGACTGTGTGAATGAAAGCAGGCCGGGAGTTACAAGTGAAATCCTAACCCCCGGGCAATCCCTCGATAAGTTCCTGAAAGTGAAAGAGAAGGTTCAAAACCTCTCTGTAATTGGATTTGCAGGCCCGGGAGACGCCCTTGCCAATTTTGACAAAGTTAAAAAAACCATAGAATTAATAAGCGGCGCCGATCCTGAAGTCCTTTTTTGTCTTTCAACAAACGGGCTCATGCTGCCTCATTACGCCGAAGAAATCGTAAATTCAGGCATAACTCACGTTACGATAACTATAAATGCTATAGACAGGGTAATTGGCGGGAAAATCTATGAGTATATTAATTACCGGGGAAAAGTTTACACGGGTGAAGAAGCAGCGGAAATCCTTATAAAAAACCAGCTTCAGGGACTAAAATATCTTGCGGAAAGGGATATAATCTGCAAAGTAAACATCGTTGCCATAAAAGATATTAACGAAGGGCACATAGAAGAAATTGCAAAAAAGGTAAAAGCCCTGGGGGCTTTTAAAACAAACATAATGCAGTTAATACCCGCTCCAAATACTAAATTTGAGAATGTTGAGATGCTAAGTAACAAAAGGCTAAACGAAATAAGAAAAAAATGCTCGGGCTACATAAGCCAGATGTATCATTGCCGGCAGTGCAGGGCGGATGCAATAGGCCTGCTGCACCGGGACAGGTCAGTCGAATTCAGGGGAGGCTGTTCTTCCCGGGTTTCCCGTAAAACTTCCCGTGAAGACATTTACGTTTTTGCTGTTGCGACAAGCGACGGAAAAATAATTGACCAGCATTTCGGGCAGGTTGAGGAATTTTTTATCTATAAATTCGCTAATAACAAAATAGAGCTTATAGATAAAAGGAAAGTTCCAAGGTATTGTACCGGCAAAGAAGATTGTGAGGATAAAAAAGACTATATTATAAGTATAGCAGATACTTTAAAAGACTGCGCAGCGGTACTTTCAATGAGGATAGGTTCTGAGCCTAAAGCAAAACTTAAAAATGCCGGATTTAAAGTATTTGAAATATACGATACCGTGCAAAACGGTATTATAAGATCATCAGAAGCCTTTGCTGAAATCCCTGCAGTTTGTGAAGCTTAATTAACAAGGAGGAATTTTATGAAAAAACCTGATTGTCATATTTTTGTATGTTCAAGTTCCCGTATAAACGGCCAGCAGAAAGGGTTTTGCATATCCAAGGACGCGGCGGGGATTGCCGCAAATTTCCTGGAAGAAATCCAGGACAGGGGAATTTCTGCAATGGTAAATAACACCGGCTGTTTCGGGATATGCGATAAAGGCCCGGTTGTGGTTATTTATCCCCAGGGGACCTGGTATGGCAGTGTTACCCCTGATGACGTTGAGGAAATTATGGACGCATTGGAAGAAAATTCAACAGTAGAAAGATTATTAATACCATGAAAAAAATTGCTGATTACATAACTTTAATTGTTGTGGTTATATCTGTCATTACCCTTTCAGGATGCGGGCAAAAGAAAACCGCAACAAGTATAAGGGTAATGGCCGCATCAAGCATGACACAGGTTTTTACCGCGGCGAAAAAACAATTTGAGGAAAAATATCCGGAAATTGAAGTCGAGCTTAACTTTGCAGGAAGCCAAAAGCTGGCACAACAAATACGGCAGGGGATATATGCTGATGTTTTTGCCAGCGCAAATCAAAAGTATATGAACATTTTAGTAGGGCAAAACCTTGCTAAAAGTCCTGTAATAATAGCTAAAAACAGGCTTACTGCGGTGATTAACAGGGAATTAACGGGTGTTGGCGAATTAAAAGACCTTGCAAAGCCCGGGGTAAAAATTTCCATAGCAGATGAAGCCGTCCCTGCCGGCAGGTATACGCTTGCCGTGCTTGGTAAAATCCGGGAATCACAGGATTTTCCCGCTGATTTTAAGGAAAAATTCCTTAAAAATATCATAAGCAAAGAGCTAAACGTAAAAAGCGTCGTTGCAAAAATTGAACTTGGCGAGGTTGATGCAGGCATAGTCTACGCAACAGACATAACAAACGAAAATTCCGATAAAATCAGGCCTGTGCAAATTGATGAGAAGTTCAACGTGACTGCAGAGTATCCTGTTGCGGTTTTGCAGAATTCCGCCAAAAAACAAATCGCGCAAAAATTCGTGGAATTTCTCTCAGGAGAAAGCGGGCAAAAAATACTAAAAGAATATGGATTTGTCCTGCCAAATGATTAACCCTGAATGCTTAAAAACTTGAGTTGCGAATTAGCCAAAAGCCAGGATATGAATATGCAACATTTGCCAAAAAATTATAGAGAATCGAAAAGAGGCGCGAAGCAGGCGGCGCTGTCCGCATTTCGCGGCGTAGCCTCTTTTTCACCTTTAGGGTGGCTGTGCGCGGCAGCGGGAGCTAACGCAGTAGCTCATTCATGGTTGGGTTTTGGCAAATATTGCATGTATGCAATTAGAGATTCGAGTTAATTATCCAATAAAAAACTTTTAATTGATCTTTCATCATTTTGGAGTTTTTTTAGGAACATTATTGTTAATTCTTTGTTTTCTTTTAAACATTTCATTAAAAGTTCAAATTCTGCATCCGTTACTTTACTTAAAAGCTTTTCAGCAATTTTTTCGGCTTTTTGTATTAATTTACGCGGAATATTCTTGATAAAAGGCTCTCCTTCCCCGGTGGTCAGCCACTTAAAGTTATAGTATTGCTCCGGAAAAGTTTTAAGGATTTTTTCCGCTAAATCATACGGAAATTTTGCTTGTTTACCGGCTTCAATGCTATTAATCCTGCTCAATTTTTCTTTAAGCAGGTCAGCAAACCTTTCCTGGCTTAATCCTGTTTGTTGTCTAATATATTTTAATCTTTCTGATGTTTTCATAATATTAAAAATTTTCTTAACTAAGGAAAAACTCCTTGACTTTATAGATAAAATTCTTTACAATGTAGTTTATATGTTTTATAAATATAGCACAAGATATGCAAATTTGAATACTATTTTCATGTAAATTATGATGAATAAAATGTAAAATAAGATCAGGTGCTTATTAATATAAAAAAATAGCAATTTATATATTTGCGTTTATTTCAAAAAATTAAGTTTAGTAAATAATTAAACGTTATAAAAATAAATATTTTTTCGGTGCATTGTTTTTTACTATCAAAAAGTATACCAGGATTACTTTTTGATAACTTTATACTTTAGGGTTAGACATAAGAATAAACCTTAAAATGTTTTAGAAAATTTTATTAAACTATAAAAACGAAATATAAAAAATTTATAGCTGGATAAAAACCTAGTGTATTAAGGGTGTTTATGTAAAAAGGGGTTGTTATATGAACAAAAAAGAAATTTTTTTAGAAGATTTTATTTCTGAGCTGGTAGAGGATGAAAGTAAAATCAACAGGTTTAATGTTTATTTTAAACGCTGGATAAGTGCTTACAACACTTTAAAGCAGTTAACGGAGAAAATACATATATATGATAGTGTTGAAATCCTTATAAAAGATAAACATAAATTTTTAGATGAGCTTTACAGGCTGTCTGATATAAAGTTAATAAAATCTTCTATATTCCGTAGGGATACTTAATCTAAGTTTACAAATGAGCATATAAACTTTTGCTAAAATCAAAATATCACTGGAATTAATCTGCTGTTTTCGCTCAGGGATTAATAAAACAACGAAATAATTACTACAGCTGGTATTTTATTAAAATGGTTAAGTTCCAAAGTTGTTTCACGGGTGATATGCTTGTCCTGGTGCTTAGCGGAATGGCTTGGCGGATTCTTGGACCGGCAGGATGTATGTCATAGAAAAACGGCTTAAATGGTGTTCGGTGTTTGCCGTGAGTATGTATATATCCTGAGAAGAGATCGACAAGGGGGTTTTTGAGTGCTTAAATGTTGCGGAAGACTGGTTAGGCCGAAAAGGTTTATGTTTACGGATGAAGAAGGTTTACATGTTTTAAAAGTAGGGTATTGTAGCAATTCCAGTTGCAAGGTTCTTTTACTTGAAATGGAAAAAATCAGTGTTTTGGGCCGGATTGAAAAACAAATCCTGCGAGGAAAACGGGCTGTAAATTTTCTTGAGGAAAATCAACACAGGCTTGTTGAGGCTAAAAAACATCGGCAGTATAGGAAAAATACTGCGAAAGGGTTCCATTACTGTAATACTTTCTGGGATTTAAAGAGGAACAAAATCCGCCAGGAAGTGCGAGAACTAGCTACAAACAGACTTATCAGCAGAGAAGATTTAGATTTAATAGCTGTATAGCTTTAGATTCTTTATTAATCACACTGACTTCCTTTTTACAGGGGCATTTGCCCCTGTTTTTATTTTTTACTTAAGATTTTTGCATATAATAATTTCTGATTTTCAGAAATTATATTTCTGATCAGGTTTTTTCGAATTTCATAAAAAGCAAAATTTTAATCAATATAGAGCTCACAGAATCAATTTTAAGCCCGCTTTATTTTCCGGGGGTATATAGAAGCACACAAATTACTAAAAACGACCCGTGTTACATAATAAATATTATCGGTTATTTTTTCGTTCAAGTTATGCTAAGCTCTCTTATAAGCAGTATAGATAAACTTATAAACAGCTTATGAACGATAAATACTTAATTGAAATGTTAAATACCCTCAGAACATACAGAATGGGAGTATGGAATGCTTTTTTGCTTTCATCTGGTGCTACAGTTGGTTTATTTTTAAGCGCTTGTCGAATAGAACCGGGTATTGTTGAAACTGTTTTTATTTTTAGCGGATTTGCTTTAATTATTATACTAATATTAATAATCTATTCCTTTAATAAAAAGATTGATACAATATTAAAAGAATTAAAAAATTTGGAGAAAAAGGAATAACTTTATGGAATATCTTGCTATATTAACAGCTATTATTGTTTTTGGCGGCATTGCTTATATTTCTTTCATCTCAATGCCTAAAGATGCAGATTTAAAACATTAACAAAGCTCACAAAATCTGGCTTATGCGGGGTTTATTTTTTTGGGACGCAGTATTGTGTGTAAAATTCAAAAAACGTTTAAAATTAACATAATAAACGTCATCCAAAATAATTATTTATGGTTTTCTTTGTGAACAGGCTTTTTAGTCATTTTTACAGCGGCAATTAATATTAAAATAAAAAAACCGCTAGCTATTCCAAATTGTAAAATTTCAATTCCTGTCATTTTTATTGCTTCAATTCTTTTATACCAGAATGAGTTAATTAAATTTTAATTTATTGATCTTTATTTCCGGATCGGGTTTTAAGTTCGGTGTTTTCCTTTAAGACTTGTTCAAGTATATGTTCAAGCTCGTCAATTATCAGTCTTGCGTCGGTTATTAGTCCTGAATATACTTCTTCCCGGCTAATTTTATTCTTTTCCATTTTTGTTCTCCTATAACTTAAAGAGACCCAGCCTGGGTGTTTAACAAAATTAATATAACATTAATATTTAATTTATGTTTGAAAATTTTTATAGAGAACTGGGGAAGCATATAAAGAAATTACGGGTCGAAAAAGGTTTGACCCAGAACGATTTATCTGAATTGGCGGACATTCATCCAAAATTTGTGGGGAAAATTGAAAGGGCAGTAGGAAAACCCAGTTTAGATACGATGTTAAAGTTATCTAACGCCTTAAACATCAAAATTCAACAATTGTTTGATTTTGATTATTAGAAATTGTTTTAAGGAATTTAGAGATTCGAGTTATTTAAAGTTTACTGAATCCGTTTCCCACCTAGAAACATATATGGGTCAACAAATACACTTTCGCCTTCGATTGATTTATCGGTTGACCTACGATTATATTTATGTAGATTGCTTTCCCGGACGACTATCTCGGTTAACTCACTTAAATTAATCCTTTTCCCATCTTCCACCTCTTGGCCTGCAATTTTCTGAAGCTCTTCAAGTGTTATATGCTGTTTATTCTTTTTTAAATTATAAACATAACTGTCAAAATCTACCTGTTCCATTTTATCAACTATACTGTTTAACGTATTATCAAAAGCTTCATCCGAGATAGACAGTATTTCGAATAATTTCTTTTTAGTAAAATCATCTGCCAGGTCAAATATAAGAATAAGCAGGTTCCCTTTAATAAGAACTTTTTCCTGGTTTTCAATACTATCTTCGCTGATTTTTTGAGCCTGGTTATCAGCATAAATTGTGTTTGGGGAATCTATTTTCAACGCTTCTTCCAGTTTATAAATATCTGTCCACGATCCTCTTAAGCTTTCGGCATTTGCCCTGATTGTAGAAATTTTCTCTTTCCTTTTGTCGTTGCTAATTCCCTCTTTTTTATATTGATCATTTAAAAAATCAACTCCTTCTATTAATACGCTTTTAACTTTTTCATCATCTTGTTCGTGTCCAAAAATTCTTTTTATGTTTGTATGACTGCCTTCTCCAACAGGCACGTAAAAGTTATGATCATGTACCTCTTGAATTCCAAAGAAAGGCTTTCTAACTGCGCCTGTACTGTAATAATTTAAATTTATACTGTTATTAATCATCTTTAAACCTTTGATAATTTTGTTATCTTATTATTAATAAAAAGCCTAAAAATAAAATTTGACAAAAATTTTACAATTTTATTACAAAATTTTTGTTTTTAAAGAATATTATCCAATCCGTAAATAAAATCGTTATGACTCATAACGTATCTTATACCAGGAATGACACCTACCTTTGCCTGCTTGACAAGGGAGGATTTGTCTAATTAACCCCAATGACGGGTTAATTAGATTTAAGCAAGGGAATCAAGATTGCCTTTTCTTTGTGACGTTTGGGCGTGAATTACCGCTACGGTTTCTCTTTGTCGATTTACACGTATCGTGGTGTCTTCGCCATTTTGCATCATATCAAATAAACCACTCCAGGCTCTTCTTAATTGTCCTAAAGGAACCCCACCAATACGGTTTTTTATCCTATCTTCTTCATCAACTATTTCATCTCCTTCATTATGAATTTCAATTTCGAAATAGCCATCTTCATAGGGTAAAACACTAAATCTTGTTGGGTCTCCAGTTTGCGGATATAAACCTGTATTGATTTCAATAGAATCTTCAAATTTCTTACCATCTATATCGATAGTCTTAATGGTTAATTGTTGTCCAAACGAAATGTTATGTAATTGCATTTTTTACCCCTTTTTTTTAATTTTCTATCATTAGTACAAGTCACAGGAAAGTAGTTTGCCGTGGATAGTGCTGCCAAATTTTCTTTTTTCTTGAAGACCCAAGTTTCGAGCTAATGCACCCGAAAAAGGTTTTTCTTTTGCAGAAGCATCAAGAGTTTTTGCTTTTAACCGGCCTGTTAATCCTTTATTTTCAGTTAATGCCTTTATATAGTCTCTTGTATGCAAAGTTCTTGGTACCATTGTTTTTTCTCCGTTTTTTAATTAATATTTCGCATCAGCTATGCTGGAAAAGGGTTATCAGGATTTTCCGAATGCATTTTGAATTTATAAAACGCTTATTCAATTAAACATCCCTGAAAGCACAAAATAAATTCATAAATATAAAAATGTTTACAAAACTAAAAACAAATTGGTAAAAATTTATTGCCGATTGATTTTCATATATAAAAACTTACTCTAACCTGAAAGATAATCTATGGCTAAATATCTTACAAAAAGACAAAAAGCATTTTGCAAATACTTTATACAAACTGATGACGCCTATGAAGCGGCGGTTAAAGCGGGTTATGCCCATTCCACGGCGAAAGCCCGGGCAGAGGGATGGCTGAAAAACCCTTACTTTAAAAAATACCTGGCAGAACTTCAGCAAAAACAGGACTATTCCATTAATGCTTATATCCATGAACTGGATAAGGCTATTGAACTGGCTTATAAGTCCGGAAACCCCGCCACTTTGATAAAAGCAATCGAGACTAAAGGAAAAGCCTTTGGTTTCGATAAGCTGACATTTTCAGACTTTAAAAACAACCCTGATAACCTGATAAAAGAGAATATTTTTGAGAAAATACAAGAAAAAGCCGATGTTTTTGAGAAATTTGAACAAAGCAATATTGAAAGCGATTTACCAGGTAACGATTCTTGAAAACCCTTATATCCCCTTTACTCCTACAGATAAACAGCTTGAATTTCTTTTGGGATTTGAAAAAGAAATCTTATATGGAGGTGCTGCAGGGGGAGGGAAATCCGTTGCGTTGTTGATGGCTGCATTAATGTTTGTTGCAGAGCCGACTTACAGGGCTTTAATCCTCAGGAGAAACTATTCACAGCTAAACCTGCCCGGGGCATTGATTGATATAAGCCATGAATGGCTTGAACCTACCGGGGCAAAATGGGTAAACCAGGAAAAGCAGTGGCTTTTCCCTTCAGGAGCAACCTTAAACTTCGGGTTCCTGGATTCCGAAAACGACAAGTACAGGTATCAGGGCTCAGCCTTTCACTTTGTGGGGTTTGACGAGCTGACACAGTTTACTGAACCGCAGTATACATACCTGTTTTCCAGGAACCGGAAAATTATTGATTCCCGCATTCCCCTGCGTTTTAGAAGCACTTCCAACCCCGGCGGGGTTGGGCATGAGTGGGTAAAAAACAGGTTTATCACCGAGAAAAAACAGGGAAGGGTATTTATCCCGGCAGGTCTAAGGGATAACCCGCATTTAGACAGGGAAGAATATGAAAAAAACCTGGACGAGCTTGACCCGGTTACCAGAAAACAGTTAAAAGACGGTGACTGGAATATAATGCCCGGCGGAAACTTTTTTAAACGGGAGAAATTCGAGATCGTTGAGGATTACCCTAAAAAAGCAAGGGCCGTCAGGTTCTGGGATTTAGCCGGCACGGATGAGGTTGCCGGCAGGGATTCCGACTTTACCGCGGGGGTGAAAATTTGTGAATATAAAGGCGTTTACTGGATTATTGACGTCATAAGAAAACGCCTTTCTCCTATGGGGGTTGAGGAGTTGATAAGGCAGACCGCTGAATTAGACGGGGTTCACACTGAGGTCTTTATGGAGCAGGAACCCGGCAGTTCCGGGCTGAACACCATAAGTCACTACGCAAGAAATGTCCTTAAGGGGTTTTGCTTCAGGGGAATTAAGTCCACAGGCAGCAAGATTACCCGCGCAAAGCCTCTTATGTCGGCTGTTGAAAACTCTAATGTAAAGCTGGTAAGAGGTATCTGGAACAGGGAGTTTATTGAGGAATGCGTTGTTTTTCCGCAGAAAGGGTTCCATGATGACCAGGTTGACGCCGCAAGCGGGGCTTTTGAGCAGCTGGCCGGAAAAGGCCCCGGGCAAATTATAACCGAAAAACTGGATAGATCGTCAAAAATAACCAGAGGGTATTAAATAGGTCATAAAACGGGTTAACGCTAATTGATTATTTATGGTTTTGATTTATAATTAAAGTTTATAATATAAGTATAAATATTTAATATGGCAAGACTAAGACCAAAGAAAACGCCTAAAAAAGAAGCTGGAATTCCTTTAGAATTATTAAAAAGTATTAATTTAGGTCCTACTGAAGCAGAAAGGGATTTAAATTTAAGTAATTATTTCGTTGAAAATACAGTATATGAACATATAAAAGATATTAATAATTCACTTTCTATCATGATTGGCGAAAAGGGTACGGGGAAAAGCGCCATTCTCCAACAAGTTAGAAATATCAATAACTCAAAGTCAATTATAAATATAAGTAATCGAGATTTTGGGGTAGTTTCGTCTCAAAGAGCTTTATCTGAATTTTTTACAGATGAAAACTTTAGCGAAAAAAGATATGCTTTTAAGCTTTTGTGGATGTTTATAGTATGTTCAGCAATAGCAAAAAAAATATTTGAAAATAAAAATATTTTTGATCAGGGGTTTACAAGATTTACAAACCCTTATTTTAAAGAAATTGATGACTTTTTTGGCATAACCAAAAAAGGTAATTCTTTCGATTTTTTCATTAAAGGAAGCCAAAAAATCATCTTTGATTTCAAAATGGTAAAAACAGAAACTTCCATAGAGGGAGGTATTGACGCAAAAAATTTAAAAACAGAAAAAGAGCTCGACATTGTTGATAAATTTAATAAAAGTTTAAAATTTATGGATGAATTCGTTAATAAATTAGATGAGCTTGATAAACAGGGAAGTTATTTTGTTCTTATTGATGATTTGGATGAAGCCTGGGATAACACTGCTTTTTCAAAATTATATATAGAGGGTTTAATTCAGTCTATCCATTACTTAAATAAAAAATCAAAATTCAAAGTAATTACGACTTTACTTGAATCAGTTTACAAAGAAATTAACTTAAGACACATTCAGGATAAAATAAACAATGATTACGTTCGTTATTTGAGGTGGAATCCTTCAGGCTGTCAAAAAATTCTTAATAAACGGCTGGAATTTTTTAAAATAAATGACTTTAAAGAAATATTTACTTCTAATATCGATTTTAAAGATTTATATAAAACAACAACTGGAACACCAAGGGACATTCTTCAAGTTTATAAAGTATGTATAGATTCTTGCATAGAAAAAGGAGAAAAATTAAATAAAGATGAGCTAAGAAGGCTTTCGTTAACTTTTTCTCAGCAAAAATTAAGCGAGCTAAAAAATTATTTTAAAACAATTTGGACCTGGGACATTGAACCCATAATAATAGTATTTGAAGGAAATAAACCAATTTACTCTTATAATGAAATAAATAAAATTTTAAATGATTTATGTGTAAGTCATGCATGGGATGAAAATAAAGAAAAAAAGTTTTTACATGATTATTGTGATCATAATATCGATGCTTTGATGCTAATATTATATCAGCGTGGATTTATAGGCTATAATAGACACCAGGGAAGCAAAGACGCAACTTACTTTAACGAAGATCCTGAATTCAAAATTAATCACGACTTTAACTATAAAATAAGAGATGCTTATCATCAGGCAATGTCGATAAAATCCTAAAATTTGTATAGATTAGTAAAAAATCAATTATGAAAGTGAAAAAATTTTTTGGTTTTTGTTTTAATATAACTAAAGAGGTAAAAGTAAAATGATTATTACAACAATAAAAAAATTCATAAAAAGAAAGAAAATTGATAAAAATGCAAGTTGCTATTATTGCGGAAATCAAAACCTTTCAGATTTAAAATTTATCAGAAGAAATAGCAGTTATATTTGTAATGATTGTGCACAGCATATAGAACAGGCTAAAAAAGAACTGGTTTTCTGTAAAACATAAAAAGTTGTTATTTCTTTTTTAGGAATCTTAAATAATTTTAAAAAAAACGTTCTGGTAAAGTTCAGGACGTTTTTTAGCGTCGCTTTATGCTTAAAAATAGCCGGATATAAAGAGGTAAAATAATGAATTTACTTGATTTTTTTAAGAAAAAAACACCGCAGCAAAGGGCAAAATATCACTACAAAGAAGCGCCCAGGCTGTTAGGGCAGGAGTTAGCAAAACGTGAGCGGGTTGACCTTAATTTTATCCTGGGATATCTTCCCGACCCTGATGAAATCCTTCAAAATACCGGTAAGGATGTTTCCGCTTACCGTAAGTTAATGGTGGATTCACAGGTCAGGGCGTGCGTTAACAGCAGGAAATCAGGGATACTAAGTCTCCTGTGGGAAATAGACAAGGGTAAAAGCAAGTCAAAACAGGCTAAGCTCATTTATGACCTGTATAATGATCTTGATATTCACGCTTTTAACCAGGCAATCCTCAATGCGCCGATGTTCGGGTTTCAGCCTATAGAAGTCATCTGGGGCAAGGTTGGGAATTATATCCTGCCTGTTGAGCTTATCCCCAAAAACCAGGAATGGTTTTTATATGATAAGGACTCAAAATTGAGGCTGTCCACAATAAATAACTGCATCAGCGGAGAGGTTTTGCCTGATAAAAAGTTCCTGACGCCGACTTATAACGATATAAATAACCACTACTACAACCCTTATGGGGACAGGGTTTTGTCCTCGTGTTTCTGGCCCGTTACTTTTAAGAAATCAGGGTTTAAATGGTGGGTAACGTTTGCTGAAAAATACGGAATGCCCTATATCGTCGGAAAGCTTCCCCGCTCAACCATGGATTCTGACCGGGAAAACATGAAAGACCAACTGGAAGCTATGGTAATGGATGCTGTGGCTGTTATTTCCGATGATGCCGAGCTTAATTTTATTGAGCCGGGCAACAGAAACACCAGTTCTGACCTGTACGAGAACCTTATAAATACCTGTGACAGCTCTATTTCAAAGGCAATTCTCGGGCAGACCCTGACAACTGACATAACCAGCAAGGGGACAGGTTCTTATGCGCTTGGGAAGGTTCATGCAGAGGTGAGAAAGGATATTGTTTATTCTGATAAAAAAATTGTGGAGAGGACTCATAACCGCCTTATCAGGTGGATTTGGGAAATTAACTTCAACAGCGGCGAAATTCCCGAATTTTCCATGTTTGAGGAAGAAGACGTTAACAAGGCCCTGGCGGAACGTGATGAGATTCTTGTTAAGCAGGGCGTTAAGTTTTCTAAGTCTTATTATATTGAAAATTATGGGCTTAATGACAGGGATTTTGAGATTGACAGCAAAGATTCAAGGGGAGTAAAAGATGAGTAATTCTGACACGGGAATTTTAAGCCGGCCGGTTTTGCCTTATTCAGATAAATATCCGGCGTTTTCCGGGTATAAAGAAACGGTAAAGGCTTATAACAGTTATATGGCTGTTCTCCGGTTTAAGGAATCAATGCTCAGGGAGCAGAAAAAAACAGTCTTTGCAAGGCCTTTTTTATCTTTGACAAAGGGAATTTAGGCCTTAACGGGGTTTTTAATTTAGAATCTGTCTCAAAATTAAAATTTTTGATTTTTGAGACCAATTCTAAAAAAATAATGGAGAAAAAATATGAATTTTTTTGAAAACCAGTGGGTGGAGGTTTTTCAAGCCGGGGAACAGACCGACTCTTCCGGCAATACAAAAAACTGGACAACCTCTGACCTTGAAAAAATAGTGAAAAATTACAACGCAAAACAACATGAAGCTCCTGTAGTAGTCGGGCATCCAAAAGATAACGCCCCTGCTTTCGGCTGGGTTGCAGGGCTTAAAACTGACGGGAAAAAATTATACGCCCGCTTCAAGCAGTTAATACCTGAATTTATTGACGCTGTTAAGCGCGGGTTATACAAAAAACGTTCAATTTCTCTTTATCCTGATTTTTCATTAAGGCATATCGGGTTTTTAGGGGCAGTCCCTCCTGCTATAAAGGGATTAGCGGATATAAAATTCTGCGAGAATGAAAGTATCACCATCGAATTTAACGATAAAAACGGGTCAGGAGAAAAAGCATTTAGTCAAAAGACAAGGGGGTCACAATCAATGACAGCAAGAAAAACTGACAGGGAATCAGAAGTAAGCAGGCTAAAGGCCCAACTTAAAGAAGAGCAAAAGAAAAACAGGTTATCCGAGTTTAAGGAATTCGTAAACCGGCTTCATTCCGGCGGGAAAATTGTTTCCGAGCTCCGGGATGACGTGGTTGAGCTTATGGAAGTTATGCACCAGATTGGAGAGTATGAATTTTCAGAGGGCAACGTTTATGTAGTGGACAAGTTCAGGGACTATCTGGAAAAACAGCCGCCTATCGTTCATTTTGGGGAAGTTGTAAAAGAGGAAATGGTCAGGCAGTCGCTTGCTTCCGAGCAGATAAACCTGCTTACCGAGGAACGCGCCGGAAAAGATAACATCAGCTATAGCGAGGCATTAAGCCTTGTACAGATGGAAAACCCCGAGCTCGCCGAAAAAGCCGCCATGGAGATTTAGGAAACCAACCGTATTCTATGCGGAATCTAATATACAAGGCTTACTTTTTAATGTTAATTAATCAGATCCCGGGCCAAGCCCGGGATGACAGATGTTTATTATTTACTTAAAAGTGAGCATTGTCACCCCGGATTAACTCCGGGACAAGCTTTTTCACAATGAATATTATTTGTGTTAATGTCAAAAATTTTAGAGAAAAGGAGATAAATTATGGCATTTCAAAGTTCACCGGTACTGGATTTTAGTTTTAAAGCCGCTGAGGACCTCAGCAGTTACCAGTATCATTTTGTAAAAATTGACACCTCAGGCAAAGCAAAACTTCTTGATGCAAGCAATGAGCTTCCGGACGGAGTTCTGCAAAACGCCCCTGCAGAAGGAGAAGAAGCAACTGTCAGGATACTGGGGATTTCTAAAGTTGTTGCAAAAGCTTCTCTGGATGAGGGAACTTTTGTTAAGGGAATGTATTCAATAGACGCTGACTGCGGTAAGGCTGCATCATCAGAAAGCACAAAAAGTTTAACCATGGGACGTGTTGTCGGGGCTTCAGGAGCTGACGGCGACCTTTGCAGTGTACTTCTTACACCTTATGTCGGTTTATCATAGGAAATTAACTTATTATGACACACAAAAAATTTTTATAGATTAAAAAGGAGAAATATAAATGGTCATAGGAAAAAATATTGTTACAGCAAGCGCTCTTAAAAACGCTTCAATTTTTTACCAGTCCCCGGAATTCCTGGCTGAACAGGTTTTTCCGGTGCTTCAAACCAATGCCCCGACAATGAAAATTACCAAGTACCTCCCTGCTGATTACTTCAGAAACGATGCTGACGTCAGGGGAGAAGGCGGCGAGGCAAGAAGAGGCGGTTTTAAAACTACAGAAGTCTCTTACAGTACTGTTGAAACAGCTTTCGCGGTTCCTATTACTGATGAATTAAGGAGAAACGCTAAAAAACAGTCTGCTCAACCTCTACAGCCCGATATAGAAGCAATTGAGCTTGCCAAAAGAAAAGTTATGCTTAAAAGAGAATCGGAAGTCGCTTCGTTAATTACGACGGCCACCTGGGCAGATGGTGCCCCCGGAGGCTCTGACGCTAACGGGCAGTGGGCTTCCGATGCGGGAGTCAACACTTTTGTGGCTGATATAAGGACTGCACTGCAGGTTCTCAGGTCAAAAGGCATTGTTTCCGGCGCTAATATGGAAATTAGACTGCTTGTGGATGATTTAACATTTGACCAGGTAACTGAAATTCCCGGCGTGAAAGAGCAGTTTAAATATACTTCTGCCGAATCTATTACACCGGATATGCTTGCAAGAATGCTAAAAATAGATAAAGTGATTGTGCCGTCGGTTATTGAGAATACCGCCAGGGAAACAAAGGCCGGAACAGAATTTACGGCCTCAAGGGTATGGAAAATTAACGGGACAAACGGAATGGCTTTACTTTACGCCTATCCAAAACGTCTCGGTTTAAGGGTAATGTCTGCCGGGCTTATAATAAACGATAAATTTGACGAGGAAGAAGGCGGCGGGCATGAAAGAGTTATGAAATGGAGAGAAGCCTCTAACCACCAGGATGTTTACGAGGTTGGGGAACTCCGTGACCAGCTTCAGGTTTGCGCGGAAGCAGGTTATATGTTTAAAGACACTATTGTGACATAGTGATTTGTCATTCCGGGCTTAATTCGGAATCTATACAGACCCTGTTCTTTAATACGGGGTGACAAAGGAGAAAATTATGAGCTATTGTTCAACCAGTGATATACAATCAATTATTTCAAACGACGACCTGGTACAACTTACCAACGATACGGGCGGGGATTTTGCCGATACTTCCAAAATAACGGAAGCTATCGCCTATGTGGACAATATAATTGACGGCTACCTGCGGGGAAGGTATGACCTTCCCCTGGTGCAGGTTCCTGACGAGCTAAGATATATCGCCGCGGATTTCGTGGTCTACAGGTTATATTCCCGCAGGATGTACACTGAAGTTCCACAGAGCATCAGCGAAAAATACCAGAACGTCATAAAAATTCTTACCCAAATTCAAAAAGGGTTATTTAATTTAGGGGTTGAGTCTTCTGAGGGGTTTAATAACCCGACAATAAAGACAAATAAATCCGGCTCTTCATCTTCTGTTAATAAGTATTATGATTCAGGCAAATGGGACGAGTATGATTTATGAGCATAAATACCATTGAAAAAGATATAATTTCAAAATTACAGGCAAGCATAACCGATCTTAAGATAGAAGGTTTTCCTGATAAGCCTGAGGATTATAAACTGCTTCATCCTAAAGGCGCTATATTAGTGCATTTTCAGGGTGGAAGCTATGGCGTGCCGGAAGAAAACGTTCTTTTACAGCAGACCGTAAGTCTGGATTTCGGCTTAACCCTTCTTATAAAAGGTCTTCGTGATAAAAACGGGGCATATTCATATATTGATAATATAATCTCAGCTTTAACGGGGTTCACTCCTACCGGGTGCAACAAGATGTACCTGACAAAAGTTGATTTTTTAGCAGAAGAGAACGGTCTGTGGCAGTATGCCTTTTCTTTTACCGTTCCGACAGAGAATTACTCATAAAGGAGAGAACAACATGACTATAAGTAAGACAGCGGCTTTTCGCGGTATTTCCGACTGTAAGGTTGCCGCAATATCTGCTGATAATACAACTTCTTATGCAAAAGGGACTCTTTATGACGTTCCTATTAAAAATTTAAACATCACTGAAAACCGGGAAAACTACGAGCTAAAGCATGATGACCAGGTGCAGGCCGTGGAATCAGTCCTGCAGTCGGCTGACATCAGCGGGGCTATCGCAAGGGTTCCCCTGGATGTCTTAAACATATTTACAGGCGGCGAAATTTCCGCGGGCGGCTCCGGTTCTGAGGAGACTCAGACCTATGCCCTTGAGTATAATAATATTCCCGGTTACTTCTTCCTGGAAATAGCTTCTGCAAAAGCTCATGCTGATGCCGGGGATATTTCCGATATTCATATCCAGTTCAAAAAATGCAAGATCCAAAGCCTGGATTACAGCATTGAAGACGGCTTTGCCACTATTAACTTCAAGGCAAAAGCCGTCAGGACTGTTAATAACGGCCAGATTAAGTCCATTGTGTTCAATGAGTCTGCAACTGCTATAAGTTAATAGCTATAAGTCAGTCACCCTCCTCTCTGACAAAAGGTACTCAGATGGATACAATACAAATTTTCGGCTGTTCTGACCGTATTTCTGAACTTGGGGATGAGGTTTTTGACTTGTTGAAGGAATATCCTTCAATAGGTCTTAACCGCTTCCCCGAGTTCTTTCCTTTTGTAGATTACCGGTTATGGATAGATAATAAAAGCTTTGGAAACTGCGTATACAAGAGAAACGGGAGCTTGTATGAGCCTTATTTGCCTTTTGAGCCAAATATAGACTTGTTCGGCGCTTATACCGTAGCTTCCTTTGCACTTGATTTTGCTCTTAAGCAGGGTTATAAGCGGGCTGTTTTATATGGGATCCTTGACGGAAGATACCAATTAATCGAAAAAAAGGGCATTCACGCGGGCCATTGGGATTTCAGCTACAGGCATTTTTACGAGGAAAAACCTCAAAGGATTCCTGTGCAAAAATTACAACAGTTTAAGAGTATTATTTACGGCTACAGAAGTAAAATTCAGCTGGAAATTCCTTATATGACAATTTAATCAGGCTACATCCTGGTCTTTTTTAAATAATTCCCGGTATAAGCTGTCTATTCGCATATTAGTAATCCTTATTTCCTGTTTTAAATCCCTGATTTCTTGCTTCAGGTCCCTGGTTTCCTGCTTGATTTCAGATATTTCCATTCTTACTTCTTTTTTAAATTCACTGATCTGGCTTCTAACTTCTGTTCTTACCTGGTTATGGAGCCGGAGCATCATTATAAGCAGTCCTAAAAAACCAACTATGACCGTTAATAAAGTAATTGAAGATATTATTAATTCCACTATTGTTACTCCAAATTTGATTAAATTATTATACCAAAATTTAGATAAGAACATAAGGGTGTATTTATGAGCAATTTAAACGATATAAGAGAGAAAAAAACCCCTATAATAATTGATAATGAGACAAAACACCTGCATTATGACCTGAATGCTTTTGCTGAGCTTGAAGAGATTTACGGCTCGATTGACGAGGCAATGGCCGCGCTTTCCTCCGGCAGTATAAAGGCTATTATAAACGTGCTTAGAGCCGGATTGCTTCATGAAAATGAAAGCCTGACCACAAGAGAAGTCGGCAAAATGTTTGATCTTTCCCGGCTAAAAGAAATTGGCGGGCAGGTAAATCTTGCTATTGTCAGGGCTATTCCTCAACAAAACCCGGAAACAGAATCAAAAAACTCATAAAGCCGGGTTCTGATAGCCATAATCAAAGTAAATGGGACTGGGCCTGGCTTTACTACTGTGCAACCGTGCTTTTAAAAATGAGTGAAAAAGAATTCTGGTGCTTAACTCCGCGGAAATTATCCGTATTGGCTTATAAATACATGGAAGTAAACGCTCCCGGCAAAAATAATGTTGAGGAAAGAAACAAGCAGGCTTTTAGCCAGCTTATGCAGCCTTGAGTTTTTAAGGAAAATTTCCTTATGGCTCAAGGAGAAATTCCGTAATAATATATGCAAGTTAAAAAACAATCAAAAAACCACTGTTTTATTTCACGTTAGGCTTATAAAGATTTTGCAAAGCTATGATGGGTTTGCCCAAAAACTTTCACAAGTTTCAAAATGCCTTACAAAATATCTCAAAGGAAATTTTCCTTAAAATACGGAAGTTTTCCGTGATAATTACTGCTTAATTATGAGGTGTTTTCCGGATATAATTGTCCCTGGTGTATAAACAAAAAAGGACTATCATGAAGCTGGATAAGGATGAAATAATAATCTTTAAACCTAAAAGAAACCTTTTTACTAAAATTTTTAATACAATTTTGCTTTCATTAACTCTCTATGCGCTTGGTTATATTTTATTGGTAGCAATTATAACTCATAGTTTTGACCATATAATATTGGCAGCAATTATGTTACTTACAACCCTATTAAGTATCCATATGTTCCTTTCTCCTGTTTTATTAACCAATAAAAGAGTTTTATATCAAAATATTTTTTTTATTACTAAAAGCATATGGTTAAAAGATATAGTAGACATTGAAATTGAATCTTCCTTTTCAGGAGAGTCTGCGTTAATGTTTGATTTGCAAAACCTGAGAAAGCTTGTTTTTACACTGTCCGGCAAATTTTTTAAAAGAAGAGTTTTAACACCTGAACCTGACGATTTTCAGGAAATTACTATGGAATATATTTATAACAACATAAAAGACAATTCTTTAAATCAGGACTGGCTTTATCAACTGGAATAATAATTATGACAAAAGATAATAATAATTTTTTCATAATATTTATTATCAAGGAATTTTTCCTTAAAATACGGAAGTTTTCCGTGATAATTGCCGCTTAATTATGAGGTGTTTTCCGGATATAATTGTCCCTGTTGTATAAACCAAAAAAGGACTATCATGAAGCTGGATAAGGATGAAATAATAATCTTTAAACCTAAAAGAACACTTATAACTAAAATTCTATATTCTTTTATAATTATAACCTGTATAGCATTGATATTTTATCTTTTGCCGGGCTTAAATAAAAGTAAAATAGTTTTAATAGTAATTTTTTTACTTATTTTCTTAACATATTGGCTTATTTATTCTTTATGCTCAAACGTCATTTTAACTAATAAAAAAATTGTTTATCAAAATATTTTTTTCAAACATAAGTGCATTTGGCTAAAAAATATAATTTATATCGGTATTATAAAGCCTGCAACTTCTGATTTAAGCCAAATAATCTATGACTTACAAAACATCAGTACTTTATTTTTTAAACTTTCTAATTCTTTCTTCCCTAAAATTCTTATCGTTCCCGACCCCGAAGATTTTAAAGAAAAAACTTTAGAATATATTGAATCTAATTTAAAACAAAACAATTTAGACCAAAAAGCAATGAGAAAAAGCTTTTTGTATAAAATTGGAGTATATTGTGACTGGAAAATCTGATAAAAATAATAAAAAAAACAAATATAAACCATATATAACTAAAGCATCAGAATACTATCTAAAAGAACAAATAGAAAAAGCCTTAAAAAAATTAGAACAATATCTTGAAAGTGTTGGCGAAAGCTATGAGTCGCTGGCAAAAAACGATAATACTTATGCCAGAAAACTAAATAAAACCCTGAAAGAAGATCTTAAAGAAGCACGTAAAAATCTTAAATTCTTTAAAGGGAGTGCTAAACTCGTTAAAGGTTTAAATCTGGCTGACTTAGCAAAAGAAATCAACAGAGATTATGAAAAATATGGATTGCCTAAAACTCTTGGAATACATGGACTTCCTTTTATAACAACTTTTATTCCTCTTGGTTTATTTGCTAAAATGGCAATAACTCCTGTTGAAGAGGCTTATAAAGGCTGGGCAAGAGAGATGGATTCCTTGCAAGAAGTTTGTGACTCCATAATAGAATTAAAAAATAACTTCAAAAAAGCTATGATGGATTTGCCCGAAAACTTTGACAAGCTTCAAAATACCTTACAAAACACTTCAGATGAATTAAATAATCTTATAGACAACGAAAGTTTTCAAAAAACTCTGGAAACTTTTAACGAAAAAATATCTGAACTCCCTGAAAAAATGGATCAAATGCACGAAGCTGTTGAAAAAATAAAAAGAGAAAGGGAAAAAAGCCAGGACGACGATGAAGATGAAGACGACGAAGACGGTGAAGACGAAGGTGACGAAGACGACGACGAAGATGAAGACAACGAAGATGATGATGAGCAAGATGATGATGACGACGGAACAGAAGTACAGAAAGACGTTTACGGCAAAATTATAAATAAAAATCTTACTTACAGCTCAGGCGGGGTTATTCCCGGAGACTCTTCGCAATCTGTACCTATTACCGCTCACGGTTCTGAAATGCTCTTAAGCCCATCACAACAGGCAAAACTTTTCAATATACTCAACCCAAAAAACCGGACAAGCCGGGATATTGTATATTCTCCTGTCATCGAGGCGCATTCCGGGCAGGAATTGATTAGTGCCCTGCAAAAAACTTCCCTGGAGTTTCTCGCTTTGGTAAAAGAAAGGCAAAACTCCTTAAACAACTTTTAATTAAAGCCTTAAAGGAAAAAATAGATGGAATTAAATATATCAGAATTAAAAAAATCTTTACAAACTCTTAGTAAAAACTTTAAAGAAGACTCAAAAAGTTTATCCCAAACTTTTGATGACACTTCCAAAGCATTATCAAGCAGGTTTTATGAATTAAACAGCCTTCACTTATCAATAAATACAGACGGTTTGCAAACGTCCCTGAACGCACTGCAGGAAAACTTTAACAACACTTCCGAGGTGATTGAAGAAAATGTCGAAGCTATGAATGAATCCCTGGACAATTCAAAAAATATGCTGGACGAAGCTAAAGGCGCCAATAAATCACTGGAAAAAGCCAATTCAAATATTAAAGACATTTTAGGGCAGCTAACATCTGTTTCAAACAATATTGGTAACACCTTATCCTTTGGCGGCGGGACAGACGGGGTTGGCCAGGGTCTTTCCAGGGATTCAGTAGATAAGATTATAAATGCATTTTTCCCGGATTCGGCATCTAAAATATCGCCCTGGGTTGATTTAGCAGGATTTATTTATAGATTTGACACCGGGGGGATTGTTCCGGGAAGTTTTTCCCAGCCTGTACCGGTTATGGCCCATGGTTCCGAAATGGTTTTGAACCCGGGCCAGCAGGCTAATTTGTTTAATATGCTAAACGGCAAGGGACAGGCCCAAACCCAAAGTTCGCCGAACTACCTTTATGCCCCGCAGATTAAGACAGGAGTATCGGCCCAGGATGTGTTTAACGTTCTTAACCAGCACAACAGGCGGTTTTTTTCGATGATTTCAGAAGGTGTGCAAAAGGATTCCAACCTTAGAAACGCTGTAAGGAGTACATAATCTATGACAGCTACATTTAATTATCAGTATAAAAGAGCTTATCAAGTTAGTTCTCAATGGAATACCATTGTAGATGACGTTTATTCCGGGGGAGAACAGCGCAGGAATTTATGGACAAACCCCCGTAGAAAATGGGTTCTGGAATTTTCCAAGGATGATTCTGACACCAACGCCATAATGGCGTTTTTTAATGCCAGAAAAGGGCGCTACGAAGCTTTTAACTGGACATGGCTGGCGTCTCATCCCGTAACAGGGGAAAATTTAGGCGGGGATGGAAATGTTTATACCGTCAGGTTTGATCATGACGAATTAAGTATGGAACATTTAAACATGGGGTATAAAAACTTTCAAATTACTTTTGTTGAGGTAACAGGCTAATGAGCAAAGGTCTAAACGACAGTCAAAAAACGGAAATTGCCCAAAAAAAGATTAAAACAAGGATTCTTTTAACAATAGTCCTTAATAACGAGGAAAAAGAGGTTGTTAAAATCCTTGAAAATGATACTATTAGCAGTTTTGAGTATAATGGGGAAACGTATTTAAGCGCCATGGTAAACCGTGGTTCTATAGAAAACCATATGGAAGGCGGACCTCAGAGGTGCAATATCAAAATTAGCAATATAAACCGGACTTACAGCCAAATCATAGTTAACCAGTCTGAGCAGGGAGATGTTTTGACAAATTCCCGCTGCAAAATTGAGGAAATCATTTTCTATGACCATGAAGATATCCTGTTATTTCAGGATGAGTCCGGACTTCAGCTTGAAAACGGAAATTCCCTTTGCCTGGAAATTTTTAATTCTGTGATAGGTAGTCCTGTCAATATTTTTGAAGGGTTTATAAATAATATAAAACTTACCGAGACAGAATTTTCCTTTGACGTTGAGCGGGTTCTTGGCGGGTATTCGACGCTTAGCCCCAATACAACCTATGACGTAAACTGCCAGTGGGCCTTTAAGGATTCCAGGTGCCAGTACTCCGGAGAAGAAACTACTTGTGATAAAACTTTCTCCTCTTGCCAGGCAAGGAGCAATGAAACCCGATTTGGCGGTTATCCTTCAATTCCTGCGGAATTAGTGATTAAAGCATGAATTTAAGTATATTATTTGAGAAAATAGGCAGTTACAATGAAAAGCTCGACTGCCTTTATCCCATATATTTGCTTTTTCCTGAAATACCCGAATACAGGTTAGTTCAGGATGAGGCTTATTTTAAACCGCTTATTAAAAAATATTTTACAGAAGTTAACGAGCTTAAAAAGGGTGACTTACTGGTTTTTAAGTTTTTAAACGGCTTTCATTTCGGTATATACGAAGAAAAAGGAAATTTTTTCCATTGTTGCAAACGCCATAGGTTAAGAATTTCCGGGTTATCAGGTTACAAAACTTTTTTAAAGGATATTTATAGATGGCATCATCAATAATAAGCACAGCTGTAAGCCTTGGCGGAGCTTTTGCCGGCGCTTTGTCAGGTGCTGGTCTTAATAATACAATAAGTTTTATTTACTCTGTCTATACGGCTATAGACTCTCTTACAAACAAGCAGGATAGCTCTGTATCCGGCTCTAAGAGTCCTACATATACTTTTGGTATTTTACAGACCCAGGTGTCCAACCTTATGCCCCGCCCCATAGTTTATGGAGAAGTGAAGATTGCGGGTAATAAAATCTGGCAGACGGGGGAAAATACATCTACAATCAAGCTTATAGTAAGCCTGTGCGACGGTGAAATTGAAGCTATATCTGATGTAAAGCTTAATGATTTCGATATAGGCACTCTTGCCGGGTGCTCATATACTGCATATTACGGAAATGGAAGCCAAAATATAGATTCCAGGGTTCCCGGCGCAAGCCAGGCAGTTAAAGCAGCAAAAGTCGGCGGCTTAAAATATGACGCTTACCTGGCAATAACCGCTAAAGCCTCAAAAAAGCTTTCAAGTTCCGGATTTAACGTTACATGCGTGGTAAAGGGCAGGAAAGTAAGAGTTTACATCGGAACTGAAACATATGGGGTACAATACAGCAATAACCCTGCATGGTGTATTCTTGATTTCTTAACCTGCTACAACGGAATGGGACTTTCTCATGATGAAATAGACATTCAAAGCTTCATTGAGGCAGCCTCTTTCTGTGATGCCCTGGTAGAAGGTCAAAAACGATTTACCCTGAACTTTATTCTTGATGATAAAAAATCCCGTCTGGACTGGTTAAACGCAATGCTCCTGGTATGCAGGGGTTATCTGGTATACCAGAACGGTAAGGTTTACCTCAAAATTGACCAATCAGGAAACAGCGTTCAAAGCTTTAATGAAGACAATATAATTACCGGCAGCGAAAAGTTCTGGACTACACCCAGGGAAAACAAATATGACATCGTAAAAGTCCAGTTTATCGATCCGGAAAATGAATATGCAAGGGTTTATGCGGTAGCGGAACTTACCAGTTACGGCAATGAGCAGCCTCTTGTCAAAACTGTCGAAGCTTTTGGGATTAATAATTTTCAACAGGCATCAAGGCTGGCATGGTTCTATCTCAATGAAGCCTCGACTGCTTATAAATTTCTTTCATTTACAACAACAAAAGAGGGCTTAGATAGGACTGTAGGAGATATTATTGACGTTACCTCTTCTGTTATGGGATATACAGGCAAAGAATTTCGCATAACTGCCTTAACCGAAGTTCAGGACGGCCAAATTGACATCGTATGCAAAGAGTACAATCCTAACATATACGGGGACACCGCGGGAAGCGTTGCCCCCAGCATTGACATAATTGACGGGACAAATACTTTTAACACGACAGTTACTGATATAACCTTACAGGGAGATGTTGATAACGACCAGACCCGGATTTTACAGCAGTTAATAGACAACTTAAGCGAAGAAACCGGCGGAACTCTTAACGTTGACGCATCAGAAACCGGCGTTTACATTAACGCGTCACTTAATGTTAAATCTAATGTGCATTTAAACTTTAAGTGTCCTGTTTTCCTGGGTAAATACGGGCAATTAAGAATTTATGGCGGTTTTTACGAAACCCCCTCGGAAAACCTTCCCCAGCTCCGCCAGGATTTAACTGCCGGCGGGTATACTATTTACTGCGGTGAAGGCGCTGAATCACACGCCAATAATTACTCTATAGGCGACAGGATAATTATCAGGGGAATGTCTGACGGCAACGGCAAAGCTATAGAATACCAGGAAGCTACTATAGCAGGTATTAATACGGGCAGCAATATTGTAACCATTGCAGAGCCTCTGGAATATAACTTTAAAGCCGTTTACCCGGCGGGAGACTATGAAGAAAACTTCGGTACTGTTGATCGCACTTATATTACATTTTCAAGGTTCACAACATTGAATTCTAATGCTGTCAGGGGGGATACAAGTATTAATGTTGCCAATAGCAGCAGTTTTTCTGTTGGAGACTATGTATTCTTTGGTGATAACAAGACCCCCGGGGATATTGCGGGGGATTCCAAAAATACTTTCAGGCATGAAGTAAATAAAATTATTGGTATTTCCGGCAATACCATCCGTCTTGAAAATACATTGTGTCATGATTATGAAATTTCCAAAGACGCTTACATTATAAAAATGAATCCTGTTGAAAATGCCAGCATTAAAGGAGCAAGAGTTAACTATAACGCTGAACCGGATTCATTTACGGTAAACGCGTTTACTATAGCTTATGCAAAAGATTGCTACATAAAGGATTGCCAGGTTGAAAACCAGGGAAATTATACCAGTAAAGGACATGGGTTCAGAATTGACCGCAGTATAAACTGCTCGGTTGAAAACTGTACTGTACTTGCACCTGAACATGTTGACGCTTCTGAAGGTTACGGATTTACGATATACCGGGCAAACCATAATAATATAGTTAATTGCAAGGCTTACGGATGCAGGCATTCCTATTTACTTTTCAGGGGAGCAAGCAATAATCGGGTATCTAACGTAATTTCAGTCAATGCCAGGGTTTCTGACATTGACTTTCACGGCGGGGATGAGTCTTTTAACACAATTGACGGGTTTACCATTGTAGGAGGAGACCAAAAATACGGAAGCAATCTCTCTGCGATTAAATTCGGCAATGAATACCATGTTACCGGCTGCTACGGCAATATTGTAAGAAACGGGACTATTTCCAACTATAAAGGATTTGGTGTTGATATAGTCCCAATCTCTAAGAATAACGTGGTAGAGAACGTTACATTTAAAAATATAGAAAATTTAATACGCTGTGTTGATTTAAGCCGTGACGGAACACTTATAGCTTCTGATAACATTATCAGAAACTGTGTTATTGATACCATAACAGATGAAATAGGAAATATTGACGGCACAGTTAATGGCGGAAGTTCGCAAATAGTAAATAATTTAAGCATTGAAAGCTGTCTATTTAAGAATATAAGTACTTATTTCAAAACATTTAAAAACACCGTCAACTGTAAAATATTAAATAATACCTTTATTGAAGGCATTGAAAATCTTTCGGATCCCTGGTTTATTAATGCTGATAACAGTGATAACCTGCTTGTTATTAATAATTTTATTCAAAAAGGGACAAAATTTATTAAAATAAAGGACTGTTCCGGCTTTATTTGCAAAAATAACAGGCTGATGGACTTCTATGACAGCACCGCTCTTGATGATGTTTCGGGAAATGATGGCTATGTCTTTAAAGATAACGATTTTGAAGGGTTTATAGAAACTTATGGCAATAGTGAGGGCGGTTCCGGCAATGGTATAAGTTTTAAAAACAGCCATATTCATAGTGAAATAATAACTTCCGAGACAGTTAGCCAGGAAGGGATGGAAATTAGCAATGTTATTCCTTTTGACGGTTCAACACCCCTGTTTTCCGAGGGAGACGAAGTTCTAAACTGCATATATCAGCCTAAAAACTCAAGAGCACGTATAAAGCTGGAATGTGTTGTTCCAGCTGTTTATCTTACACAGTCAAGCGGCGGGAATAATGCTGTTTTAACCCTTTTCAAAAACACGGAGTGCATAGGCGCAACAGGAATAAGATTGCCCAATAGCGGCTCTTCTTCAGGGCATTTTATCCAGTTAACAAAAGTGATTGATATATCCTGTCTTGAACCATTTGCACTTTCAATGAGATTAGGGCCTAAAACTATTTCAACCGGTACTGTATTAACCGTGGGTGACCGGTTTAACGAGTTTGGGCTGCCCTATATTATCATTACTGAAACCGGATATTCAGATACTACCAATTACCTTTATACAGAAGATTTATCAGGATTTATTCTCTCAGAAGATTATAAATGTATAGCTAAGGAGTAAAAAATATGTCAAATCAAAAGCTAACCCAGTTAAATGCCCTGGTCAGCGTTAATTCGCTTGATCTTACCTATGTTGTGGACGATCCCTCAGGAACGCCCGTTTCAAAAAAATGCACTGTCCAGGACCTTGTTAAAGGCGGAGCTTCCGGCGGAGCAGCGGCAGATATTATTGATACAACTTTAACCCCCTCAAAAAACCTTACAAGCGATGCAAACGGCAAAATAACAATTACAGATAATATTTTCTGCAGGTGGCGGGGGGAATCTGCCGGTGATCCGGGAAATAACCTGGCCGGTGATATTTTTAAAGATACATCAGACAGCAATAAAATTAAAATTTACGACGGCTCAAGTTATATAACTATAAGTTAACAAAGAAGGGATTATAATATGAACTGGCTTGATTTAATGCCCTTGCCCGTTGCTCTTGGAATGGTCTTATACGTAAGCCATATATTGGAAAAACACGAAAAAAGCTGCCCTATACACGAGCAAATAAAGGGGTTGAATAAAAAAATAGATATGATTCTGGAACATTTATTAGGAAAAAGGTTTTAAAATGTCTATTTGGTTAAAAGTAAAACATTTTAATCCCGGTGAAAAATGGGGAGATAAAAACAAGATAAACGGGCTTCTGGTATTGCTTCTGGATAAAATAACAGACAGGGTCAAAGAATACTGTTGGAATAAATACAAAAGGATTTCCCCCTGCATAATTCATTGTGCCTATGAAACATCCGGGCATAGTCTTAATTCTCAGCATTATAAAGGAAATGCAGCTGATTTTCATTTTGAAAACATTACCGCATTAGAAGCTTATGAAATTATGATAAAAGTTTTAAAAGAATTTCAGACTGAAGATTTTGTAGGATTAGGAGTTTATCCTGACTGGTTTAAGCCCGGTTTCCACCTTGATGTAAGAGGTTATAAAGCAAGGTGGTCACAGGTTATTGGCAAATATACATCTATTGATGAAGGTTTAAAAAAATTATATGGAGATTATTAATATGGAATTTTTCAAAAAGCTTATTAACACAATAATAGAGATAGAAAAAGAGTTTTTTAACATACCTGAATCCGGGGAAGAAAAGAAACAAAAAGTAATTGAAATTATTAATAAAATAGTTGATATTCCTGTTATTCCGGAGTTTCTGGAAGAAAAAATTCTGGGGGTTTTAATTGATTTAATAGTATTTATTTTTAACAAATATTCGTTATTTAACCGTATTTAACCAGGGTTAAATACCATTTTTTCCATATATTATTTAAAAAGCAGGTCTTAGTACCTGCTTTTTTAGTTTACATTAATTTAACTTGCCACCATTTTTTATTTACTTTTTCTTTTAAATATTCATTTTCTTTTTTAACTTTTTCCATCTCAAACTGAAGTTCAAAATATCTTTCCTGCCAGTATTTAGCATCTTTTTCCTTATTCATGAGGTTATCTGTTAATAACCTGACCTGTCCAACCTGCTCCGCATAGTTAATTAACTGATTTTTTGAGTCTATAAGCTCATTTACAAGCTTTTTTATAACTTCGCTTGAATCAGGTTCGGTTTTTTGTTCAATTTCACTTTGAACAGGTTCATTTTCATAATTTTCACCAAATTCAACAATCTCACTTTTTAAAGCATGCTCTTTTAGTAATTTTCTATAAAAATCTTCAGAAATAACAACGGTTTTTACTTTTCTTCCATGTTCATTCAACTCTTCTGTTAATTTTATTTTATCTTTTAACTTTTTATCTTGAACCAGTTTTTTAACCTTTTTAACCGTCCCGTTATATGACATGTTTAAATCTCTTGAAAGTGCTGTTAAAGTTATTTTTTTCACTATTTTCACTCCTATTTTACAGTTAAATTTAATTAGTTATATGTGAAATTTAACCTCTATTGACATAATTATACAACAACCTGTAGAATCATGATCGTTAAATGAAGAAAAATTAAATACAAAAAATCCCTCTTTGGGAGGGGATTAAAAAAAAATCATTAAATTAGCAATTATATTATCCTCCCTAAAGGGAATTTTGTCAATGCGCTTTATTTCTAAAAATAGGAGGAGTTTTTATGCAAAATTTAGCACCAAAAAATGAATTTACCCAGTTTGAGCTTTCTAAAAAACTAATTAACAGTAAGTTCTTTTCAAAAAATAAAATGAGCCCGTCTTCAAGGCTTGTTTTAATTGTTTTAACTTCACATTACCCAAACATATACCCCAGTATTAAAACTATTCAGAATGAATCCGGTATATCCTCTAAAACAAGTGTAATCAATTCTTTAAAAGAATTGTCAAAATTAGGGTTTATTTTATACGAAACTAAAAATGTTAATCATTACTCTTTTACAGCTCTTTTTTTTGAAAGTTTAAATATTGAACCTGAAAAGTCTAAATATTGTAATTTAAATGGTTCAAAAATTGATAATAAACAAATAAATCAAAAAATAAATAATAAATTTAATTTTTATTCTGAAAAAAAATTGCCAAAATACCATCACAATACACAATTAACGGGAATTAACTATCCAAAGTATAAAAAAAGTGAAAAGGAAAGTAAAAAGTCGCCCCTGGACCTGAGCAAAGAACAAGCAGCTGATTTTTTGAAAAACTTGCCTAAAAACCTGCAAAATACTTTTTTTGCACGGGAATTAAAGAAAAAATGGAATTTTCAATAAAAAGAGACTGCGGTAAATCCTGGCTTATATTTGATTATTACAGTAAAATTTTCATTGTTATTACTCTCAGTAAAAGATGTAAATTTAAACCAAGGACGATATAAATGAATATTTTAAAAAAAATAAGATTAAAATTTAGAAAATTCATAAATATTATGGAAATAGAAGAAGATATACAATTAGCTTTGGGTAGAATTGAGATAAGACAATTAAAAAATATTAATTCTAATAATATAAACGATTATGAGTTTAAAGTATTTTCACAATATGGCGAAGATGGAATAATTCAATATTTAATTAATAAAGTAGAAATAAAAAACGATTTTTTTGTAGAATTTGGCGTTGGAAACTACCTGGAATCCAATACAAAATTTCTTTTACATAATAATAACTGGTCAGGTTTAGTTCTTGACTCATCAAAAAAAAATATTGATTTTATAAAAACTTCTCCATCGGCTTATAATTATGATTTGCAAGCTAAGTATGCTTTTATTACAGGTGAAAATATAAATAATTTATTAGAACAGGCAGGTGTGAAAGGTGAAATAGGTTTATTGTCAATAGATATTGACGGAAATGATTATTGGGTTTGGAAAGCAATAAATGTTATCGACCCTCAGATCGTTGTTTGTGAATATAATAGTTTGTTTGGCCCGGACGTAAAAGTTACTATACCTTATTATAAAAACTTTGACAGGTTTAAAGCGCATTATTCGGGCCAATACTTTGGCGCTTCCATAGCAGCCTTAACCGGGCTTGCTGATGAAAAAGGATATTGTCTTGCAGGTTCTAATGTTACAGGTTCCAATTTGTTTTTTGTTAAAAATAAATATGCACAGAATATAAAAAAAATAAATCATAAAGATGCTTATTTTAAAATAAAAGCCAAGGGGGTTTTTAATAAAAGGCGCGAACTGGATTTAGAAAAAAGTTTTGATGATAGAATAAAAATGATGCAGGACTTACTTGTTTACGATATCGAAAATGAAAAAAATATCAAAATTAAAGACTTAAATTTAGTTTGATTAAGGGTGTTTATATAACTTGAGTTGCTAATTAGCCAAAAACCAGGATATGACTATGCAACATTTGCCAAAAAATTATAGAGAATCGAAAAGAGGCTCCGCCTCTTTTCCACCTTTAGGGTGGCTGTGGGTGGGTTTTGGCAAATGTTGCATACATGCAATTAACAACTCGAGTATATTAGTGGAGTTTTTAGAAAAAGTATTTTCTTTTGTTTTTCTAAAAATAAAAGAAACATTAATGTTTTTAATTCCTTTAGAAATTTATCCGGATTCCCCTGATTTTTTCAGGTGTTATAGAAGATTTCTTTTAAGTCCTTATGTTAAAAGGGTAAAAGGTGGTTTTCTGTATAAAAACAAGGTTTATCCTGATTATTTACATATGGGAGGAGCCTGTTGCGCAATATTTCAAACAGCCCGGAAGTATTGTAATGGAAAGGGTGTTGATATAGGCGCCGGTTATTGGCAATTTCCTCAGGCAATCCCCGTGGACATAGGCAGGGGAGAAGGGTTAAATAATCGAATAGAAGATTTTGATGATAATTCCCTTGATTATGTCTTCAGCTCCCATTGCCTTGAGCATATTTTAGAATGGGAAAAAGCTTTAGAACTCTGGTGTTCCAAAATAAAAAATAGTGGTATATTATTTTTATACTTACCTCATTCAGACTGTGAAATCTGGCATCCCGGGTCGCCTTTTGTTAATACTGGACATAAGTGGATTCCAGACTTTGAAGTAATTAGAGATTACCTGGAAAAGAATAATTTTAAAATTTTATGTGCAAGTGAAAAGCCCGATGTAATGTATAGCTTTTATATTTGCGCTGAAAAAATTTGTGATAATTAAATATGAATAATATTTTAAAAAAAGAAAAAAGACTGCTTTTGATAAGACCTGATCTTATTGGAGACTATGTTTTATTCAGGAATTTTATAAAAATACTTAAACAAAGCGAAAGATATAAAGACTATAAAATTACGCTACTGGGAAATTTTGTTTATGAAAACCTGGCAAAAAACATTGATTTAGAGTATCTCGATGAATTTATCCCGTTAAACAGGCTGCACTATAAATATAATCCGTTTTATAAATTGCTTGTTAATTATAAATTAAACCAAAAAAAATTTGATATTTTAATAAATCCCGTTTACTCAAGAGACTATCATATTACGGAATCAATTATTAAATCTGTTAATGCAGAGGAAAAAATAGGAAACGCAGGAGATTTGACAAATATTACCGGAGGTAAAAAAACACTGGCGGATGATTTTTATACCAGGATAATTCCAGCTAAAAATGAAGTTATGTTTGAGTTTTTAAGGAATAAAGAATTTTTTGAAAATTTATTGCAGGAAGAAATAAATATTAATAAACCTTTTATTGAGCCGGGTTCGTATAAATCAAAAATAAAACCGCCAAAAAATAAATATGTAGTTATTTGCCCCGGGGCTTCCCGTCCAAACAGGCAATGGAACCCTGAAAACTTTGCCGGTATTGCAGATTTTCTAGCAAAAGAAAAAGCTTTTAATATATTAATTTGCGGAAGTAAAAAAGATAAAATTCCGGCAAAACAGATACAAAAGCTTGCTAAAAATACGGATACAATAAATTTATGCGGCAAAACTTCCCTTATGGATTTGTCCTATGTCCTTCAAAATGCTGAATTTGTGATGTCAGGAGATACAAGTTTCTATCATATAGCTGTAGCTGTTGATACTAAAGTGATTTGCCTTTCTAACGGAAATACCTTTAAACGTTTTATTCCATATCCAAAGGAGATTACAGAACTTGTAACCTGTATTTTCCCGCCTCAGATTGAAGAAAACCTATGTAATACGGATGACTTGGTTGAAAAATATAAATACGCATCAACTCTTGACATTAATTTAATAACTGTCGATAAAGTAAAAGAGGTTATCACCGAATGGATGGAATAAATCCTCTTATAACTGTCGTAACGGTTGTATTAAACGCAAAAGACCATATTGAACAGACGGTACTGAGCGTTATAAACCAGACGTACTCTAATATTGAATACATAATCATAGACGGCGGTTCAACAGACGGAACCCTTGATATAATCAGGAAATATGAAGATAAAATTACCCTGTGGAAAAGTGAACCTGATAAAGGGATTTTTGACGCGATGAATAAGGGAATTGACCTGGCAACAGGGGAGTGGGTAAACTTTATGAATGCCGGGGATTTTTTTTATACGGACGATATACTGGAAAAGATTTTTAAGAATAAAAACATTGAAGAAGAGGTGATATATGGGGATCATTATCATACTTTTTACATTGGAAACAATAAAATTCCTAAATTAATAAAATCCGTGAAGCCGGAAAAGGAGTTTTGGCTTCATATTCCAGGACATCAGGCCTGTTTTGTTAAAACAGGTATAATAAAGCAAAATAAATTTGTGTTAAATGAAGATTATGAAAGAACAGCCGGTGATATAATAATGCTTCTTGATTTCTATTATAATAAAAAATTAAGGTTTAAAAGGGAAAATAAAGTTATAGCAAGTTGCCTGGGAGGAGGAGTCTCCGCAAACAGTCCCTATGAGAAACCTTATTTTTTACCCGTACTAAAGGCGCGTTATATAAAATATAAATGTTTAAGTAAAGTTTTAGGGAATTTATTAAAAATTAAGTTATATTTTTTATTAATGGCAATAAAAAACATAATATTAATATCTCTTTTTAAAATAACCCCTTCTTTATTAAGATATAAAGTTTTTACCTTAATAAACCCGGGCCGCTAATGCATTGTTAAGTTAATTTGCCAAATGTATACGGATTTGAAAAGGCGAAGCAGGCGGTGCTGTCCGCATTTTGGCAGGCGAAGCCTTTTCCACCTCTGAGGGAGAGGAGGGTGGGCATTTTGAAAAACCCTCATAAACAAAATTAGTCCTGCAAAATTAACTTAACTGAGCACTAATTGCATGGTCATATCCTGGCTTTTGGCTAATTGGCGACCTGATCTAAATAACTTATCCAGGCAGGTATTATTTTGTCAGAATTGAATTGCCCTGCTCTTTTCAAGCCAAAAGAAGAGTATTTGTTTAGAGTTTCCCTATTTTTTAGTAATTTAATAATTTCCCGGGCCCATACCTGCTCATAAGAAGTAGTATTTAAAACAGGCATCAAAATCCCGTATTTAGCATATTCAGGCATTTTAGTTTTATATAAAAAACTTGTTTCAGGCGCAATTATCTCCCTGGGCCCGGAGCCGCAATCCGTAGAAATAACGGGAGTGCTGCATATCATTGATTCAACCAGGACAAAGCCAAAGGACTCAAATACGGAAGTAAGAAGAAAAAGATCTGACCCGGCAATAAATTTAAAGGGATTATCCTGAAATCCCAGGAAATATACATCAAAGTTTTCCATGATACGGCTGTTGCCATCATCCTCCCGGTCTTTATATATTCTCAGTTTTAACTCTTCCGATAATTTGACAAGGCTTGATTCCAGTTTTCCTTCTCCCAGGATTATTAATTTAGCCTCCGGAATTGAGTTTTTTACAAGTTTGAAAATTTTAATCAGGCTTTTTTGATTTTTTTGTCTTTCCAGTCGACCAACATTAATAAGAACAGGAGAATTAAATACACTGCTAAACTTTCCCAGGTCTTCTTTTGCGCAACGCAGGATTTTATCTTTATTAATAAAATTATAAATAACTTTTATTTTATTTTTTTTTATACCAAAGTTTTTTGTTAAATCTGATACCATTCCTTTAGAAGGTACTACAATACCATCAGAAAGATTATAAAAATACTTTATAAAATACTTGAAAATATTCCCTTTTAAAAAACCAAAGTCCTTTACTTTTTCAGATAAAAAATTCTGTATAACTAAAATTACCTTATCGCCTTTCATAGAGAGAATATTTATAATATTAGCCACGTTAAAGAAACTTATCGTGATATTAATATTTTCTTTTTTTTTGATTTGCCGTACCTGCCCGGCCATATTAAAAAAATAAAAAAAGAAGCTTAAAATGCTCTTCGGGGGACTCGATTTTAAACATATGGTCTTGCAGTTTAATTCATAATCAAACTCTATTTCTCCCTGCAGTACAAGCAGGGTGATATTATAATTTTCCCGGGCTTGATTTAGACCGTTTATTAAATTTGAAAAAATTCTTTCTGTGCCGCCTTTTTTGGCAGAACCTGTTAAAACAAGGATATTCATCCCGGTCTTTTCTCCTTTGTGTTTGATTTTTCGCTTTTACAAATTATTTAACCCGAATCACGAATCAGGTTAAAATCAATTATAACGAGTTTATTTTACTATTTTTTTTCACCTATTTTCAAAGTAGTTACAAATTTTATTTTTGTTTATTTAAATCGTATTTTAAATCTATTTCTTCGATTGTTTGTTCATAGTTATCAGTAGAAACTTTTAATTTTTCAAGTAATTTCAGGGTAATCCTTACCCCTGCCGGGTTAACTCCCTGATTTTTTGTCAGGTACCGGATAACTTCTCCTTTTTTTATGTCATTAAAAGAATATAGCCTTCTGTTTTTAGCAGACCTTTGAGGACATAAAATTTTCTTTTGTTCGTAAATTCTCAATGTATGCTGGTTAATTTTTAAATGCAGGGCAACAGCACTTATCGGGAATACCGGCTTATCCGGACTTATTAAGGGGCTATCCATAAAACTCCCTACCTTTCTGATTTCATTAGACTTCAAAATAGCAATAATTTTTTTAAACAAGTTGTTTCTAATTAGAAGTAACTGTTTCTAATTTAACACTAGAATTTACTTATGCAAGAAAAATTCAAGAAAGAACGGGAAATAATTTGTAAAACATTTGGTGAAGTTTTAAAAAAGCTTAGAGAAAGCACGGGTAAATCCTTAAACAAAACTGCTCATGAAGTGGAATTGTCAACAGGAAACTGGTCAAAAATTGAGCGGGGCTTAAATGATACCCAGTTAACAACGTTATATCGTTTGTCAGAAGCTATTGAAATACCTTTGTCCCAAATATTTGCAGAGTTTGAAAAAGCATTACCATTTGAAAATTTATTTATAGACAAAGAGTAGCAAACGACAAAAAGTTGGGCAGGTTGGGTCAAACCCGTTTTGACACGTAAGGATTTTTTCTTTATTCCCTGGTTGTTTTCTTGCCCTTAAAATAAAACAAAAGTACAATTTATTTATATTTATTTGGGTAAAAGTCTTGAAATTAATAATACAAATTCCTTGCTATAACGAAGAAGAAAGCCTTCCTGAGACTTTATCCCGGCTTCCAAGGGAAGTTGAAGGTTTTACTAAAGTGGAATGGCTAATAATTAACGACGGCTGCACCGATAACTCGGTAGAAATTGCCGAAAAATATGGCGTAGACCATATAATATGCTTTAACAAAAACAAAGGCCTTGCCAGTGCTTTCATGGCGGGAATTAATGCCTGCATAGCTTACGGTGCAGACGTAATTGTCAATACTGACGCTGACAATCAATATAACGCCGAAGATATTCCAAAACTTACCCGCCCAATCCTTGAAGGCCAGGCAGATATTGCTATAGGCGCAAGGCCTATCCGGCAGATCAGGCATTTTTCGCTTTTAAAAAAGTTCCTGCAAAAAATAGGCAGCTCTGTGGTAAGAATGGTAAGTAACACCAGCGTAATTGATGCCCCGTCCGGGTTCAGGGCATTTAGCAGGGATGCGGCAATGCGTCTTAACGTTTTCAGCAAATACACCTATACCCTGGAAACCATAATCCAGGCCGGAGAAAAAAATATGTCCATAATTTCCGTTCCGGTGCGGGTTAATGGAGATTTAAGAAAATCAAGGCTAATATCAAGCCTTTCAGGATATATTAGAACTTCTATCTTAACTATATTAAGATTTTTTGTTGTTTATAACCCTTTTAAATACTTTATTCTTGTGGGTTTTGGAATATTTTTCCTTGGATTCATCATTGGATTAAGGTTTTTGTACTTCTTTCTTACCGAAAGCGGGGATGGGCACGTTCAATCCCTTATTTTATCGGCCATTCTCCTTGGTATGGGCTTTCAAACCATACTTGTCGCTTTTTTAGCCGACTTACTTGCCGTAAATAGAAAAATGCTTGAGGATATACAATACAAATTAAGAAAAATGGAATACAAAAAACAACAAAGCAATTACAAAAAGGAATCAAAATGATTAAATTTTTTAACTTTTGGATACGGTTAAATAACTCCCGTCACGAAATAGGAAATCCATTGGTAAGACTGATTCGAAATTCCTTAAAATTTATAAAAAAGGGTTAGAAATGTTTTTATTCTCAAAAATTAAGGAAAATAAAAATATAATTCTTTTAATTTTAATAATTCTTTTTGGGTTTTGCCTGAGAACCTGGCATTTAGATAAACCCGGGGGTCTATGGTTTGATGAAATGCAGACCTGGCTTGAAGCAAAAATGTCTTTTACTGATTTTTTTCAGATATTTTTTATAAGGCATATACATACCCCGTTATTTTACTTTATACTTCATTTCTGGATAAAGCTTTTCGGGGAAGCCGACTTAACTCTAAGGATTCTACCCCTTATTTTCGGGGTATTAGCCATACTGGCGGCATACCTTTGCGGAAAGGAGCTTAAATGCAATAAAACCGCACTATTAGCTGCTTTTTTTATCGCAATCAATTCCCTTTTAATTTACTATTCCCAGGAATTGCGTTTCTATTCCCTTATTGCTCTTTTTTCTTCCCTTATAACCTTATTCTTGCTAAAAGTAACCAATAACCCTTCAAAATTAAATATTACGGGGCTTGCCCTGGCTAATGCCGGGCTTTTATATACTCATTCCATTTCCTTTGTGTTTGTTTTCTTTGAGTTCCTGTTTTTTGGGTTATATTTTTTATTTAAGCAAAAAAAATCCTTTAAGCCCTTGATTTACTCAGGTATTTTGGTTTTTATCCTGTATATTCCTCTTTTATTTAAAATGTTCCGGCTTATTAATGTTAAAACCAGCGGTATTACTGCTCAATGGTGGTCTAAGTTTACTTTAGACCAAATATTATTTGTTCTTGGAGATTCTTTTTCTCCTTTTCTTATAGCCAATCAAAGCCCGCCCGGTAATTATCTCGATTTTGTCCTGCAAAGTCAGGTATTTACGGCAATTTTCCTGGTTTTTGTCTTTATACCTTTAATAATAGGGATTTATGGAATTATAACCGCTGTAATTAAAAGACCTGTTAATTTATTATTATTGCTTACCTGTGTTGGGTTCATGGCTATTTTCGCGGTAAAGGCCGCTGAAGGCAGGGTTGTATATGTAAGCAGGTATTTAATTGAGGTAACACCGGTATTTCTTCTTTTATCCGCATATGGTTTATCACGGATTAAAAATAAATTTATATCGAATTTTTTAATTGGGTTAGTTGTTTCTATATGCCTGTTTTTCTTAATTTTTACTCCCGTAAGCGCTTCCAAGCAAAGTAGGGGTCTTGGGATAAAGCCTGCGGCAGACATACTTAACCGTTATAATTTTACTGATAAGGATTACTTTATTCTGATCGGCGGTAAAAAAAGTCATTTTCATAAATATTTCAAACCAAGTTTTTCCGGTTCTTTTTTCTGCTTACATAATTGGAACTTACATTTTATTCCCTTCTTCTTAAAAAACGAATTTCCACTTAAATACATAACTGAAATAGGTTATTATTCGACTATGAATGCCAAAATGCCGCAAAAGGTTATTGCCGGGCGTGAATATATAAGTAACAGGTTAAAAGAAACAAAACTTTATAAAGACTATAAAAAAACTAATGATTATGAAAGTTATATGTACGATTACTACAAAGATATTATTGGCTGCCGGGATAATGTTTTTAACGGTTCCGGATTAAAAGAGGAATTATTATCAAATATTTCTGATGATAATTTTTTCGTAATTATTACTTCTAAAGCTATGGTCATTTATCCTGATATCTCAGAAATAAAGGAAATAGCTAATAATAATGAAGAAGCATATAGAGATAAAATATTAATGTATATGATACATTCAAGAATAAACTTTGACCTCATTGAGTATGCAAAGCAGGAACTCGAGCTTAAAGAAAAAGAAAGCACAAAAGTATGGGATATTTATATTTTTAAGAAAAAGACATCATGAAAGAACGCATTTTAGTTATAACATCTACTTTTCCAAGATATGAGGGGGATACAACTCCTTCCTTTGTTTATGATTATGCAAAAAATATTTCAGATGCCTTTGAAGTCATTATACTTGCCCCATTTGATAAAACCGCAAAAACCTTTGAAAAAAAAGATAATCTCACTATTTACAGATATAAATATCTCCCTTTTAACCCTGGTTCTCTTGCATATGAAGGGGGAATCGGGCCAAAATTGAGGCAAAGCCCTCTAAATTACTTTCAAGTACCCTTTTTCCTTTTTTTTCAGCTGTTAAACATTATAAAATTGGTCAAAAAGTATAATATGAATATAATTCATTCTCACTGGATACTTCCACAGGGTCTTGTTGCAGTAATTTACAAGATTTTTTTCAATAAAAAAATAAAATTACTTTGCACGGCTCATGGAGCTGATATATACGGATTTAAAAGTCCTTTTTCTTCTTTATTAAAACGCTTTATTATAAAAAATTCTGATAGTATAACCTGTGTAAGCAATGCGCTAAAACAGGAAGTAGTAAACCTTTATGAAAAAGATAATATACGGGTTATACCAATGGGAATAGATACTGCCAGGTTTGATTCGGCAAAATATAACCATACGGTCAAGGAAAAATATAAAATTACGGCCGGTTTTTTACTTTTCACCGGCAGGCTTGTTGAAAAAAAAGGTCTTTATTATTTAATTAAAGCATTTCCCGAGGTTTTGAAGGAATTTCCCGACATAAAATTATTAATAATAGGGGATGGGCCTGAAAAAACAAAATTATTAGAGCTTACAAAGGACTTAAACCTTAATAAAAACATAATTTTTACGGGCGCGGTACTTCACAAAAATTTGCCTGGGTACTTTGCTGCGGCTGATATATTTATAGGTCCTTCTATTACGGTATCCTCGGGGGATAGCGAAGGGTTCGGGCTTGTTTTTGCCGAAGCCTTAAGTTGTCAAACCCCGGTAATTACGACTGATTTACCTGCAATCGCTGATATAGTACAAAATAATATAAATGGGTTTGCTGTTGAGCAAAAAAATTCTAAACAGCTGGCAAAAAAAATCATACTCCTTCTTAAAAACCCTGATAAAACAAAACAAATGGGGAAAAATGGAAGAAAATTTATAGTAAACAATTTTGAATGGAGCATAATTTCGCAAAAGTATAAAAATTTAATCAACAGCCTGCTTGAGAGTCGCTAAATAACTCGAGTCGCAAATTAGCCAAAAGCCAGGATATGACTATGCAATTAGCAACTCGAGTAAAATACGATTTAAATAAACAAAAATAAAATTTGTAACTACTTTGAAAATAGGTGAAAAAAAATAGTAAAATAAACTCAAGTTGCCGTCTATAAAAATTTCTCTATTTTACATTACAAAATTTTTTCAAAATGTATATAGATTAGAAAAGGCGAAGCAGGCGGAGCTGTCCGCATTTTAGCAGGCGGAGCCTTTTCACTCCTCTAAGGGTGAGGCGGGCGGGCATTTTGAAAAAATTTATAAGCAGCAACTTGAGTTAAAATAAGTAAAAACCTGGTTATAAGAGAAAAGAATATTGACGAAAAAACAGGCGATAATAATAGGAGCTGGGCCGGCCGGGCTTACCGCCGCTTATGAGCTGCTGGAAAAAACCGATATTATTCCGGTAATTTATGAGGCAGGCGGTTCTATCGGGGGAATTTCCAGAACGGTTGATTATAACGGGAATAAAATAGATATTGGCGGGCACAGGTTTTTTTCCAAATCAAAAAAAGTGGTTGACTGGTGGAAAAAGATCCTGCCTGTGCAAACGCATCCTGCAAAGGACGATATTATTTTAAACAGGCCCTTTGTTATTAATGGCGATATTCAACCGGAAGAAGCCGACCCGGAAAAATCCGATAAAGTAATGCTTTTTCGCGGTAGAATTTCCAGGATCTTTTTTATGGGGAGCTTTTTTGATTATCCTGTATCTTTAAACTTAAATACGCTCTCTAATTTAGGTATTGATAAAGCATTTAAAATGGGTTTCAGTTATCTGAAAACAAAATTAATGCCGGTTAAAAAACAGGAAAATCTCGAGGAATTTTTTATAAGCAGGTTTGGAAAAGAGCTTTATGAGACGTTTTTTAAGGATTATACAGAGAAGGTATGGGGAGTTTCCTGCCGGAGCATAAACGCGGAGTGGGGAGAGCAGAGAATAAAAGGGCTTTCCGTTTCTAAGGCGGTAATGCATTTTGTTAAAAAAGCTCTTAATGCAAAGGCTTTTTTAGATCAATCTTCTACGGAGACAAGTCTTATAGAACAATTTATGTATCCTAAATACGGGCCCGGGCAGCTATGGGAAGAAGTTGCCGGGAAAATTCTTGAAAAGGGCGGTAAAATCTATTTAAAACATGAAGTAGTTGGGATAAAAGCCCAACATAACCGTATTTTAGAAGTTATTGCGGAAAATAAGGATTCAAATACCCGTTTTTCCTCATCTGCTGATTTTTACTTTTCCTCAATGCCGGTCAGGGATTTAATAAGGTGTTTAAACCGTGAAGTCCCTGATAATGTAAAAGATGTCTCTGAGGGGCTTTTATACAGGGATTTTATTACGGTTGGGCTTTTGCTTAATAAGATAAACCTTCAAAATACTACTTCCATAAAAACCGTTAATAACATAATTCCTGATAATTGGATTTATGTCCAGGAAACAAGCGTTAAGATGGGACGCATCCAGGTATTTAATAACTGGAGTCCTTATATGGTAAATGACCTGAGTAAAATATGGTTGGGTTTGGAATATTTTTGCAACGAGGGGGATGAGCTCTGGGGCAAAAATGATGAGGAGTTTAAGAAGTTTGCTGTTGACGAGCTGGTGCGGATTAATTTTATCGATAGGAGCGATGTCCTGGATTCGTTATTGATAAGGGTTAAAAAGGCATATCCCGCTTACTTCGGGACTTATGAGCGGTTTGAAGAGGTTAAGTCTTTTCTGGACGGGTTTGAAAACCTTTACCCGGTAGGCAGGAACGGGATGCACAGGTATAATAACATGGATCACTCAATGCTTACTGCTATGGCTGCGGTTGAAAATATCCTGAATGGCCGCAAAAGTAAGGAAAATATCTGGGGCGTAAACTCTGAGAAAATTTATCATGAAAAAAAATAGTTATATTTTTCTTGTTTTAATTGTATTTTTAGGTATTTTTCTTAGATTTTACGGAATAGATAAGGAAAACGGCCTCTGGTACGATGAAATACTGAGTTATTCCCTTGCAAAAGAGCCTTTTCCTTTTGGAGTTATTGAGGCTGTTGCAAAAAATTCGTTCCAGGGAGTATTTCATTATCTTTATTTAGCGCTCTGGATGTTTTTATTCGGGGAAAGCGATATGTCTTTAAGGCTTTCTTCTTTAATTTTAGGCGTTTTTTTAATCCCCGCCGTATTTTTTCTGGGAAAAGAGGTTCATTCCCGGGGATTGGGGCTATTTGCCTCGTTAATGGTTAGTTTAAACCCTCTTTTAATTTACTATTCCCAGGAAGTCAGGCCTTATTCGCTTTTAGCTCTTTTAGGAGCTCTTTCCGTGCTTTTTGTCTTAAGAGCGGTGAGAAACCCCGGATCTTTAAATTTTTCCCTGTTAGCGGTTATAAACGTTTTGATTCTTTATACATATACAATAGGCTTTGTTTTCGTTTTTTCGCAGGCGCTAATTTTGTTTATATATTTGAAATTTATCGGGAAAAAGCCGCTTAAGAACTTTATTTTAATGGTTTTTGCCGTAATATTCTTATATTTGCCTTATTTGGTCTCAGTTATAAATAATTTTTCTTATTATTACAATTCAGCTTTCATTGAGCCGTTTTTTTATTCAAAACTCGGCTGGTATAGTATCTTAATTACTTTACAGGACTGGTTTACACCAATGTTAAGCGGGATTTACCGGCATGATTTTACTTTTTACAAAAAAGTTTTTTTTAACGGGACAACGGGTTCTATTTTTGTTTTTGGAATTATTTTACCGGTAATAGGACTTTTTATATTTGGGTTTTTAAAAAGCTTAAAGTTTTACAAGCATAAATTCTGGTTAATTATCACCCCTTGTGTTGTGTTTTTGTTTTTCGGGATTTTAGCGGCTTTGAGAGGGGATTTTTGTTTGGTTACAAGGCATACTTTGCTGGTTTTTCCTCCTGTTTTATTTTTATGCTGCGCCGGTTTATATAAAATTAGTAATAAAAAGATTATACTTTTTTCAACCGCAATGGTTTTGAGCTTTTATTTATACAACTTTACTTCTGAAAACAGTGTATCAAAGTGGGAAAGGGCCGGGATTAAGCCGGTTACGAGCTTTTTAAGCCGGTATGACTTAAAAAGCGGGGATTTTGTCCTGGTACCCTGCCACAGCGGGTTTGCAAGAAAATACCTGGCTTTCCCTGAAATACTTGAGCTGGATTATATGGAGGCCATTCTTCTTGATAAAACCGGGAAGTCCCTTCAGAAACTGTTTTCCGGCAAGGATATTATTAACCACACTAATAAAAATAACGCTCATAGCTCTTTAAAACTCTTCCTGGGAAAAGAAAATCCCGATGAAAAGCTTCTGGAATTAATATCAACAGCAGTTTTAGATTTAAAAGACGGCAGGTATTTTGTAATTGTTAGAAAAACAGATTATGCCATGTATGAAAAACAAGACCTGAACTCTATTTTAGAGGATCCCGGACTATACCACAATACGGCAATGTTTAGAATGCTTGTTTCTAAAATAGTAAACGACACTATTGAAATTGCCGATGAGAACCTGGAGCTGGTTGAAATCCAGGACATTCAGACTATATGGAAGGTTTATGTCTTTCAAAAACCTATTAAAGAAAGGCAGAGCACTTAATTAACCCCAATCTCTAATTAGCCAAAAGCCAGGATATGACTGAGCAATATTTGTTTGCGAAGCGGGAGCGTAAAATGGTCCGGCTTTGCCGGTCATTTTA
>JANQIY010000054.1 GCA_028281965.1 Candidatus Gastranaerophilales bacterium | reverse complement strand
AGGTGGAAAAGAGGCGGAGCCTCTTTTCGATTCTCTATAATTTTTTGGCAAATGTTGCATAGTCATATCCTGGCTTTTGGCTAATTAGCAACTCAAGTTAATAGGTAAAATTTTCTCAAAATTTCATGAATGAGCCTTTATTGCTTTATATAAAAAGTTATCAGTGATTTTAGCCGGACAGGCTCTCAGTATCGGGAGACAAGGTGAAAACCGGAACCCTTTTTAAAATACATAACTTAACATTTTTTTACAAACTTAGCTATCTAAAAAGGCAATTTTTAACAATAACAGGTTTTAATATATATATGAATATATATTAAATATATACAAATCGCAAAAAGGGGTGTAAAATGAAAATATTTGGGTTCGATCACAGCAAAGAAGGTTATTACAACTACATAATGGAACATCTGTACGGGAAAAAACAGGTTATTACAGGAAATAATGGTATTTTTAAATCACAAACTCCGGAAGCGTATGGTGCAAATGCATTTTATAATTCGATAAACAGTACTAACGAAGGCGCTAATGTTCAGTTCATGAGTAAAAATTGCGCAGGAAGTTATAATATGAAAAGCTCGCTTGGATTTGCGGGCACAAAACTTAGTTATATAGATAATTTAGGCAATTCAGACGGAAAAGTTTCACTTTCTGAATACTCAGACACCATGAAAAACGTAATAGATAAAGAAGCGATGCTGGAAGCTCTTGACGTTAATTCAGACGGGTTCATAAGCGCAGGAGAGGAAGCAGCGTTTACATTGCTTACTGACTATCTTGACGGCAAATCCGATGGAATGCTTACAGAAAAGGGTAAGGCCAATACATTTTATATAATAGATAACTGTCCTGATTATTTTTCTCGATGCATTAACCATATTTATGAAAACTACACAGAGCAGTATGAAGACGACTTCCAGATGCCATGGAATGAAATCGACGGGAGCAGCGGTCCTTATGACAACGATACAGCTGTCGGAAGAGGGGCAAATGCCGGAGCTGAGATTCTTGAGCTTTATATAAATGATAAAAAAGACCAGCTGGCTTTCTCAAACTACCAATATATGTTCGAAAATGATGAAGGCGAGCTTGATATAGATAGCGGACTTGCTTCCCACTCATATATAGTACAAATTTATGACAAGGATAAAGATGGAAAAGTAGTTGAATGGGAAGTTCCTGATGAGTTGTTCAGAGTTGCAGACATTAATGGCGACGGTGAACTAAGCGAAGGTGAGCTCCTGGCCAAGACAATGGCATCAGATGTCAATAACGACGGCATAGTTACTTACGAAGAAAAAAGGGACTTTGACGTAAGAATTGAAAACAGTGAAACTGACATCGAGGAACGAGAAGCGCTTTCTCAGGAAATTGAAAGTGTTTATAATGAGAATTCAATAGCTGAAAAGGAAGAAAATTTTGAAATGCCGGACAAAAGTAATCCTTTATACCCGCCAAATTATGGAAATCCCTCTAAAAATCAAGATTACGGAGCTATTTACCAGGCTATCCTTGATTTTTTAGCTAATTTTTCAAGTTTTTTCAGAATATAGATAAAAAATCAAACTGAATTATCAGTGATTTTGAGTCAACATATCTTTAAAAGACTTAAATTTTATATATAGGTAAGTTCTCAGAATATTTTTTCTTTAATAAATCAAGCCCTTCATGATTTTCAATCATACTAAGATTAAGTTTTTCCCTCAAATACTGTAATCTAGATTTTAAGTTACCAAGAGTTAAGTGAAAATAAAAAAGCTATTCAACAATTCAATAACAGGACTTATGCAACTAAGCTAAAAATGTCTTGATTGTTTGAATTTTTTTCCTGGTTTAGCAATAAAGCTAAAATGCAGAATTGATAAGCACTAAAATATGGTAAAAATCTCATAACCCCTGTCTCTTCTTGATTTACTTTATTAGAAAAGACGGGGGTATTCTGTTTTTATTGCTTTAGACCTGGTTCCTATTTACTGTTAAAAATAGACACTAGTGCTTTGACACATTAATCATAGAGGGTAATGTCATCCCGCACTTGATGCGGGATCTATCCAGTTAGCACTAAGTGCTATCAGTATTATAGCGAAGTTACTTAGACCCCGTGTCAAGCACGGGGTGACAAATCTGTAATTACAGGTAATTCAATAAAACTAATGTGTCAGTG
>JANQIY010000053.1 GCA_028281965.1 Candidatus Gastranaerophilales bacterium | reverse complement strand
ACCCCATTATGACTATTATAAAATAACTTTAGGGGTTTTAAAAAATATAAAACTTCCTATTTTATATAACAATTTATAAAAATGTAGGGAAGCAAGCCTGTCAGCCTGGTTGCTCGCATGCGAGAGCGGGAACCCGGTCTCATTTACGCCTGCGGCAGCCCAGTCTCATTCACGCCTTCACTCTCTGCGAGCAATCCGCAAGCACGGGGCAGTCTTCCCCGGAATGACATTTCGGGAGTTATCAACATAATATCGATAGGCCATCCGTTTTTTTAAAACTTGTCATCAATCAGTCTTGGCTTGATTTCCTTGTTATACTTATAGGAATAAATTGCCTTTGACTTTCTTGTTATGCCCGCTAATTCAAGTGAAATCCCTGCCCGGCTGCTTTTTATAGCGGTTAAATTTTCCTCTTCGAGCGCCAGGAGGCTTTTCCAGGATTCGGCGTAAGTCGAAGTTTTTAACTGCAAGAACTCTTCTGCGGAAGTTTTTTTCAGCTCTTCCAGCTTTTGTATAAAAGGAGTTTTCTCGGAAAGCAAATTTTCAATTTTTTCCTGAAAAGCTTTAAACTCCTCTTCGCTTGACTCAAAAGTAATTTTATTTTCCTTTAAAAAAGCATTCAGTCTAAAATTAACTTGCAGCAGGCTTTCAATACAGTTTTTAAAACTCGTTTTCATTTATTAACCCACATAATCTTTTTCTTCTGCCTCTTCTTCCTCAGCTTCGTCATCGTCTTCTTCTTCATTATCGTAAGAATCAGGATTGCTTTGGGCGGAATAACCTGCCTGCCGGTTTTCCTTGCTTGCTATTTTAATAGCTTCTTCCCAGGTTTGTTTGAGGTCTTTAAGATGGCGAATAACTTCTTCTATGTAGGCGGGGTTTTTTTGAATGTTTGCCTGAACCAGCCTGTAATGCAGGTATTCATATAAACTGTATAAATTTTTTGCGACATTGCCCCCAATGTCCATATCCAGGGTATTCATAAATTCAGCTATTATATTCTGGGCTGCTATATTATTGTTATGGCTTTCCTGAATATCATTTTTTTCCATTGCAATAAGCGCTTTATTTAAAAACTGAATTGCCCCGTCATAGAGCATAATTAATATTTGCTCCGGAGAAGCCGTTTGTATTTGTGATTGCTGATACTGCTTAAGATATGGATTTGCTGTCATTTTATGCCTAACCTTACCCGTATACCTTCTTATAATAATACATTTTTGCTGTATTTGTAAATTTTTTACTCATACATAAAAACTATTTTTTTAAATTTTTCTATCTACAAAAATTCCCGCAAAAGCTTTTGAATTGGAAAAAAAATTTATAAGCTCTTCAGGAGCAATGGTTTCCAAAATATTTCCTGATGCAATGTCAATCATTTCCACCATTTCGGTAGAAGAATTAAACTTTACGCTATATTTTTTTTCGTTCTGCAAAAACTCTTTTATTTTTTCAGAATCGTCTTCATTTTCCTCAGAATCATCATCTGATGTGTCTCTACCCTGAAGGTCCCTGTTTTCTTCCTCGTTTTCATCGGATTCGGGTTTTGTTTCATCAGACTTTTCAGGCTCTTTAATTTTTTTTTCAGAGTCCTGTTTTGCGATGTCTTTTGCCTGGTCAGCAACTTCAGCGGGAGTTACGTTTTGAAACCCTGAATTTTGAAATGATACGCCTTCAATCGGCATTATGTTCTCCTAATTCTTTTTATTTAGCCAGACTAAGCATTGCTAGAATTAAATTCTTGTCCAGGTTGGTTATATGAATTTTGGGAGCTTTTTCAGGCTCTTCATTTATACTGTCAACCACTGAACCTTTAAGTTCTTCAGCCTGCCGCCGCAGTGATTCGTCAGGTTCTTTCGTTTTACCTATCTTTAATTCTATAGTGCTGCTTACCTCATGATACAACTTTTGCTCAAGTTGTGCCAGTTGTTGCTGTTTTTCATTTACTTTTGCCCTTAATTCAGCGACTTTTCGAGCAGAGTCATTGTTATTTTCTTTTTCCGGAGATGATATATTCTGAGAATCAGTCTGAGCAGGCCGGTCTGAAGCATCTTGCCGGGTTTCGGCGTTTGAATTCTGCTGCTCAGGCTCTTCCTCAGCGGCAGATATACCTTCTATCGCTTTTTCAAGCTCTTTTAATTTTTCCTCATCGGGAATTTCCCCCGATTCTTCCATCTGCGCAAGAACATCATCGGTTTTTTCCAATGCCTGTTTTTTCAATTTAACACTGTTATATTCTTCCTGGAGCTGCGTTAGCTTTTTCTTTTCCGCATCAATATTTTTAGAAGATTCTTTTTCAAATACATCATTAATTTCAGGCTTTTTTGAGCCTGAGTTTTTAGTTGTATCGATATTTTCTTCTAACGTCCTTGATTTGATAAATTCGGCTTTAAGCGCATTGAGAGCCCCTGAAATGCCGACGTCGTCCTTGGCTAATGACATTTTCATCACTCCAAAAAATTAAGTAATATTCAGTTATTTAAGTTTTAAATATAAATATGCATATTGACAACAATACAAATTATTTATACCTCGATTTTAATTTTATTAAACCTAAATTATAATTTTAATTTATATATTTTTACATATTTTAACAATAGTTATTCCACATATAAAGGAATAGGTAGTGGTCTAAGGAAAGCTAAAAAGGTTTTTAAATATGTGTCGGTGGAAATTGCTTGATTTGCGTGTATGTAATGCGAAGAGTCTTACAGTTTTGTTTGAAAGATCCTTCACAATGCTTTAATTCTACTATTATGGCATTCACTCAGCAATTCAAAGTTAAAAAATCATTTATTTTTTTATTTGTCCAGCAGTTTTACAGCCAACTCATAGATTTCTTTTCTTGACCCGCCGCATAAAAGCGAAATTATTTTGCTTAACTCCTTTACTCCATATCCTGCGCCGCTTAAAATCCTGATTTTTTCCTGAATTTCCAGTGTATCAGCAGTTTTATGCTGCTCCTCCCCTTCTATAATAAGGATAATTTCTCCCCTGGGCGGGTTTTTGAAATAATAATCGATCAAATTTCCTATAGAATCCCTCTTTATTTCTTCATAAACTTTGGTAAGCTCCCTGGCAATGGTAGCATGCCTGCTCCCGAGAGTTAGCAGGGCTTCCTGAAGAGTTTTAACAAGCCTGTTAGGGGATTCAAAAGCCACAATATTGATATCCTGATACTTTAGAAGTAATTGCTCTTTTTCTTTCGCGGTTTTTGGCAGGAAACCAATGAAAACAAAGGGCAAATGCCCGGCATAACTTGCGCAAAGCGCCGTAGTAACAGAGCTTGCTCCCGGCAAGGGAATAATCTTAATATTTTTTTCATATGCCAGTTTTATTAATTCCCCGCCCGGATCGCTGATAAGAGGTGTCCCGGCATCAGAAACCAGCGCAATATCTTTGCCTTCCTCAATAAACCCTATTATGTACGAACTTTTTTGTTTTTCGCTAAACTTATGATAACTTATCAGTTTTGTATGTATATCATAATGGTTAAGCAGTTTTTGGGTGATTCTGGTATCTTCGCAGGCAACCAGGTCAACCTCCCTGAGGATTCTTACCGCCCTGAGTGTAATATCCTCAAGGTTTCCCAGAGGCGTTGGACATATATACAATTTGCCTTTTTCGCTCATTGTTCTTTACAGTTCGATATTTTTTTAACCTTTGACACTTTTATACTATAATAAACGAATAAATGAGGAAAATTTCAGGATAAAGAAAACCGCTTATTTAAGAGGCTCAGGGGTGAAAATTGAGTTCCTGCTACAAATGGACATACAGAAATAAAGAAATTAACAGCGAAAACTTCGCTGAAATAAAGAATATCACAGGCTCCGGAATTATAGCCAGCCTGCTTATAAACCGGGGAATAACCTCCTGTGAAGAGGCAAGAATGTTTTTAAACCCTGATAATATGGAATTATCCTCCCCTTATATTTTTGAGGATATGCAAAAAGCTGTTGACAGGATAAATAACGCTGTTCAAAACCGGGAACGCATCGTAGTTTACGGAGATTTTGACGCTGACGGGGTTACAAGCTCTTCTTTGTTGTATAAAACGCTAAAATATCTTGGCGCAAATGTTGACTATTACATCCCCGACAGAATAGACGAAGGTCATGGTTTAAGCAGGGCAGGCATTTGCAAACTAATCAGCCAGGAAAAAGCAAAGCTGATAATCACTACAGACTGCGGTATAAGCAACCTTGCGGAGATAAAACTTGCTGAAAGCCTTGGGGCAAACGTAATAATAACAGACCACCACGAACCTCCCGAAGAAATCCCACAGGCTTACGCTATTATTAACCCCAAAATGCTTGATAAAGACCCGACAGGATTAAAATACCTTGCCGGGGTCGGCGTTGCTTACAAGCTTGCGCAGGCTGTTCTGGAATCCGGCGGTAAACGGGATTTTACGGAGGAACTTCTTCCCCTGGTGGCCATAGGCACAATAGGCGACGTAGTGCCGCTTCTTGGCGAAAACCGTTCCCTGGTGCATAAAGGACTCGAGTTAATAACAAGGAAAAAACCTCCTGCCATGGCTAAACTCCTGGAAGTTGCCGGGTATAAGCCGGATAAAAAGCTTAACAGCGGAATAGTTGCCTTTAGTATTGTCCCCAGGATTAATGCGGTAGGGCGTCTTTCCGGAGCAAACCCTGCTGTCGAGCTTCTTATTACTGATGATGAAGAAAAGCTGGATTACCTGGTGAAAGAGCTGGATAGAAACAATAAAGAAAGACAGCAGATCTGCGAAGAAACGTTTAAAAAAGCTGAAGATAAGATATACACTGAAATTGATCTTGATAAACATAAAGCTTTGATTTTGGCAGATACTGAATGGCACCCCGGCATTGTAGGAATTGTAGCGTCCAAATTGGTAGAAAAATACTACAGGCCCGTGTTTATGCTGTCTATAGACGAAACTGCCCGGGAATGCAGGTGTTCTGCCAGAAGTATCAGCTCTTTAAACCTCTATGAAACCCTGACTAAGTTTTCAGACCATTTTATCCAGTTTGGAGGACATTCTCTCGCTGCCGGGTTTGTTTCAAACCTTGATACAACTAATTCTGAGAACCTGAGAAATCTTATATCCGGTCATATAAATAATAAACTTGAGTTTGAAGATTTAAACCCCGAATTAAAGCTGGATATGGATATTGAGGCAGCTGACCTTACCATGGATTTCGTACGGGAACTTGATAGAATGGCGCCATTTGGGGAATCAAACCCTTATCCGGTGTTTGCTATACCAAAATTGACCCTCAGGAGCGTTTCTGCAATGGGACAAAAGAAAAACCACCTGAAAATTATGCTTTCAGACGGACGTAATAGTGTGATAGAAGCCGTGTGGTGGAACAAAAAAGAACTGGACATTGATATCTCTGAAGAAGTGGACGTTGCTTTTGTGCCTTCTATCAATAATTATATGGACAAACAAAGGGTTCAGCTGGTTATAAAAGATATTCGCCTTTCGCGTGAGAGGAACACGGAAAAAATTGAAGTTAAAAAATGCAGCCTGCCGGTAGAAGAGCTGGAAATTGAACCTATTGAATATATAAATATAGAAACCGGGATCGATTGGGTAGATCACAGGCAGGAAACCGGATTTAAGCGTGATTTTTTGGAATACCTTGGCTCATTTGGAGATAAAGTATCAGTCTTTGCTGAAAGTCCCAGAGCAAAGGAGATTATGGAAAACGTACCTCTGTTAAAGCCTTTTGTTGTGGACAGAATGAGCATTAAGCCTACAAAATGCCTGGTACTTCTGGATTTTCCCGCTGATGACATGGCGTTTGTGAATATTTTAAGGCAGGCTGACCCGCAGGAAGCGCACTTATTCGGCCTGGTTACCAGCTATGAGCCTGTGGATTTAATTAAAAAGGTTTCCGGTATGCTAAAGTACGCCCACGGCACAAAAGACGGGGTTTTAAACGTGGAACACGCGTCATCTGTTCTTGCAGTTCCGGCTGAGTTGTATCTTTCCTGCGTGGAACTCCTCGACAGCGCCGGAGTTGTGGAAATCGTCGAAATTACCGAGAATTCCCTGGAATTTACTTTCAAAGGCAGCGTGGACTTGAACACAATCCAAAATCTTCCTGAGTATTCCGGCTTTATCAATGCTTTAACAGAGTTTGAAACCTATAAAAACGAGTATAAAATCAAAGATATTGAACTTATAAAACAAATCATCAACGATTGTCGCTCTTTGCTTGAAGTTAAATAAAAATCTATCTAATAACGAGCTTAAAGATTATAATTTTTCACCTTTTGATAATTCACAGGAAAAAATTGTTTCTTCCATATTAATTTCTTTGGCTCTGCTATAAGCTAAAGGAGCATCCCATATAGGAGAAAAAGGCCAAAGAAGAAGATCAGCAATTCCTAATCCAATTTCACCAGTATAAAAAGAACCTCCCCCGGGCAGAAGCCCTAATATAGCAGCAGTTGCAGGATTTTTTACTTTTACATGCTCACAACCTACTGTTAGTGCTTTTCTATATTTTTTCTCCATAAGCCTCTCAGCATAGTCCTTGGCAAAAACCGTACCTGCAAAAGAAAAAAACATGATGAAAATAAATAAAATTTTAATAACATTTTTCATAAAAATAATCCTCTTACCTAAAAATAACTTAAAAATGATATAAAAAAATTTAAATAAAATCAATTTTATATAGAAATTAAATGATTGTCTTTAGATAAATTTTTCTACTGATTCCATAACCTGCGCCGGCTTAACATCGAGCATGCAGGGAGTATAAAGCCCATCTTCCCGCATATACTTACACCTGCGCCTGTTGCAGGGAACGCATGCCCTGTCTGAAAAAACAGCCGCGCAATTTTCACCGTAAGGACCTGTCCTGGAGACCGGCGCTGCTCCATATAAACCCACGGCAGGAACCTCCACAGCCGTTGCAATATGCAAAGGGCCTGTGTCTCCTGAAATTACAAGGTCACATAAGGATAACAGGGCGGTATTTTCTTCAACTGATGTCTTTGCGCAAAAAGAGCGGATTCTTGATGAACCGTCAAGAAGTACCTCTGAGAACTCCCTGTCAGCTTCTGAGCCGGTCAGTATAATTTCACAGCCGTATTTTTCAAGCAACATCCGGGCAAGCTCCCGCCAATATTCCTGAGGCCATCGCCTTCCCTGCCTGGTAGGACTTACTCCCATATTAAAGGCAATAACCATACCCTTTTTATCGAGCATTTCAGAGGCCCTGTCCCTTACTTCGCCTTTTATATGCAGTTCCAGGTTTTTAGACAGGTCTAAGTCCTTAAAATATCTCTTTCCGGTAAACCAGAAATTCTCTACGGCATGCAGCTTAAAGGTCTTTCTGTAGGTAATAGTCCCTGGCATTCCAAGCATCAAGGCAAAAATCCTTGTCCTGATACCCGGCTGTAAGTTTAAAAACAGGTCAAAATTTTCTTTTCCCAGCTCTTTAGCAAGTTTATAGAGCTGCTTATATGTTTTTCCCTCGGCAACCCAAACCCTGTCAAGATCAGGATCTCCCTGAATATTCATGGAAGGCGTCTTAAACGAAGCATAGTGGATAGAAACATCAGGATATTTCCTTTTTATACTGCGAAAAAGCTCTGTTGAGTGCACAACATCGCCAATTGCGCCAAACCTTAGTATGAGAATTTTTTTTACGTCCTGGGGGTTCATTATATGTAAATAATATGTAAATAAAATTTTTAAAATAAGGAAACTTTTTCTGTTTACAAGCATTATACCTAAACAGAGAAAATTTTCAGAATAAAATGACGAATATAAATAATTTAACCTCCACAATTCAGGGGAATACAATCCTAAACCGGGGCTTGCTTGATTTCGGGGGAGTTGCTTTGCCTAATGCAGTGATGTCAAACAACTCGATAGAAGGCAGGGAAAGACTGGGTAATTCCAGTATATATTTTGTGCTGGCGTTTTTAACGCCGTTTGTAACGCTTCCCCTGTCAAACAGGTTTGCCCTTAGCAAAATGTTTAAGGCCACAAAAAACTTCGGCTCGGAAGAAAATCACTTAATGCGCCTTTCAAACAAATACCTGAGCGGTACCGTAAATGATATGAAAAAAGGTATACACGAACTGTCAGAGCACTTGCTAAAGGATAAAAAAATTGATGTAAAAGGATTTAAAGGTGTTCTTAATGATTTCAAAGGCAAAGAAGAAGAGCTGAGACAGAAATTAATCAAGGCAAAAAGCACTGTATGGGGAAGCGATTTCTGGTTCACCGGGGTATCAACAGGTAGTATAGTATGGGTCACACAAGAAATAACAAAAAAATTAACAGGCAGAACAGGGTTTTCCGCTAAATATGAAATGGCTGATGAGAGCTATACCAAAAAACAGGCGGCTGAACATGAGAAAAACAAGTGGAAAAAGTACCTCGGCTTTCTGGCAACGGCTACAGCCGCTGCGGTTGCACTACCTGTAGTAATGGCAAAATCAATGTTAACCAAAAACCCCACGGGAATTTTCCGGATGATTAAGGAAAATGCCGCAAAACTGGACTACAAAGACGGAAAATTTATGAGTATGTCAACTTATTTTTCCATCTTCCTGCTGACGTCTATCCCTGGTTTAATCCTTGCATCAAGGGATTCAACAGAAAGAAAAGACTGGGCGCTAAGGTTGGCATTCTTAGGCGGTCTCTTTTTCGGGGGAGATGCTGCTATGAACGGCGCAGGAGCAAGGATATCCGATAAATTCCTGGACACAAAGCTCATTGACCGGGAAAAATTAAAGAGCGGCTCCTGGTTTAGCAAGCTTTTCCCGCCTATAAGAAAGATTAATGACGCGGATAAATTAAAAGGAGTCAGTAAGGAAGTGATAAACCGGACTAAAAAAGCCGGAACTATCCTTTATTGGGGAACTTTGTTTACTAATATGCTCCTTCTCGGGTTTGCTATGCCGTACTTTTTAAACAAAATAATTAAAAAAGACGTGCAGAAAGACCTGGAAAAAATGCACGATTCCAATGCTGATAAAGAGATAATTATAGAAAACCAGGGAGTTTTTAAGGATTTTTATAAGAAAATGGAAGCTTACAGATAGTCATAAAGGGGAAAAGCATTGCCTTAATTGCTATTAAATAACTCGAGTTGCTAATTGCATGTATGCAACATTTGTCAAAACCCACCCATGAATGAGCTACTGCGTTAGCTCCCGCTGCCGCGCACAGCCGCCCTATAGGTGGAAAAGAGGCTCCGCCGCGAAATGCGGACAGCTTGCGAAGCAGGGACTGCACGTTGTTTCGCTGTCCATTTCGCCTGCTTCGCGCCTCTTTTCGATTCTCTATAATTTTT
>JANQIY010000052.1 GCA_028281965.1 Candidatus Gastranaerophilales bacterium | reverse complement strand
GCCGCGCACAGCCACCCTATAGGAGGAAAAGAGGCGGAGCCTCTTTTCGATTCTCTATAATTTTTTGGCAAATGTTGCTCAGTCATATCCTGGCTTTTGGCTAATTAGAGATTGAGGTTAATTAACCTCAATGACGGATTAGCTAAAAACCAGGATATGACCAAGCAACTTTGATTTATTGCATATTAATGATTTTTAAAAGGCGCCAGGGCTTTTCAGGTCATTGACAAATTCATCAATAAGCTCTTTAGTAACAGAGTCCATTATGTAAATATGGGCATAATGACGTGTTTCCCCGCCGATAGAAAGCGTTTCACAGGATAATGAGTATTTAAAGACAATATCGTCATCTGGTTTTCTAAACCTGATCGTAAGCGATAAAGGAGTGCGCTCAATCCATAAATCTTTTCTAATATAATCAAATTGGACGGTTTTTAGCTGTTTTTCGGCATAGCAGGCAAGTTCTTCATTTTTAATAATTTTATTTACCTGCTTTTCATAGGAATTGCGAGCAATATAATCCCATAAAACTATGGCGGAAAGACCGTTGCGTGATCCTGCAAAGCTGGTATCGGGAGAACCTATATACTCAGGGTCGTCCGGCGGAAATAACTGATATTTCACTTTTGTCATAAAAATACCGCAGGGCCAGGGTGAACCGATCCATTTATGACCGCTCATTACAATTGAATTGACCCAGGGAAGCCGAAAATCAAAAACCGGGGCGCCGGAAGAAATCCTACCCTCTTTCCGGGCCATTTCAACAAAAGGCATGTATGCGGCGCCAAGCGCTCCGTCTACATGAAACCAGTAACCATTGCGAATGTCAGGTTGATCCTGATTATCATACTTAACAACCCTATCTTTTAGCCCGTATTTTTCAAAAATCGGCATTAATCTCTCGCCTATAGCCTCTACATCATCGTATGCCCCCTTAAAAGTCGTGCCATAATTACAACAAATAATGGCAGGGTAACCTTTTGAAGCAAAGAACTCAACAAGAATGGCCAATTTTTCCACGTCAATAACCCCTTCTCCCGCCTTACCGCAAAGAGAGGGGACTTCCAGGAATTCTTTTGTCCACTCCCCTGAAGAACTTAAAGGGTTTTGACCCGGAAAAAATTTTTTCCCTATTTCATAAAATGACGGTATATTAAGGACTCTCAAGGCTTTGATGGCAGAATAGTGCGTATCTTCTGAAAAAAACGCCACGGGTGTATATGAATTTGGATTCTCCTCCACAGGGCTTGGATGGGCATAATTCTTCTTGTATTTCAAGGCTAAGCCGTCAGCCGACAGCTTTCTTCCCGCAAGATAATCCCTTGCGTTCCACAACCCGTAAAGATTTCCCTCTGTACTGCCCATTGTAAGGATATATCCCCAGTAACTCTCCGGATCTTCGGGATTATGAGGGGTTTTTCCATTCCATAGTCTTGCATAATAGTCCAGAACCGCTTTTTCCATTTCCTTACTGTTAATCGTGTAATCACCGGGAACAAAAGGGTCGCCTACGTTATTTACGGAGTAATTTAAAAAGTCTTTAACATCGTCTTCATAATTCAAATTAAAATTATTTTGATAACCCAAAAAATGCTTTTTTTGAACATCAATATATTTCAAAAATTCATTTAAGGTATTTTTGCGGTTTTGATCACTTAACCCTTCAGGCGAAAGGGTAAAGAGTTTTTTATCTATAAATTTTTTATCCATTCTTTAGCCTTTCCCAGTTCCGAGGTGTCAAAATACTTTGCTTTGCCGGGCATAAGCTTATCAAAAACATTCACCATTTCTTTCTCAAACCCTTTATCTCCCACGATTGCCATATATTCGAAGTAATCTTCATGCTTTAAGTAAAAATTAAAATCAGCCAAAAAACCGGCAAATGTATAACCCTTAACATCATTCAGGTATACCAGGCCTTTCATTTTTTTATATTCCGCGATTATTTCATTCACGACGGGAATAACGCTCTCCACATCTTCCCTGGTAATCATGCCTGTTATTTCCACATAAAAGTAATTTTTATCTTTTTTAAGGTTTTTAATCATTTTACAAACCTCCTTGTTTTTATAGGCAATTATTTTCATATAAAGTTATTCATAAAAAACCGGCCGGTAGAATATGCCCGCCTGAGCATTGCAAGCTTGCACCCGGGATAGTATTGCCCGGTTCATCCATTTTCGAGACCGACGCATAACTCAAAATTCCATAAAAATTTTAAAAAATTTGAGTTATGCAGTGGTCGACCTGACAAAACCAAAAAATTTCAGATGCTGTCATACACCCTTTTAATCTCTTGAATATCCTGCCACATAAGCCATTTAGGAGAACCTTTTTCACGGGAATCATTTCTTAAAAGATATGAAGGATGAAAAATAGGCATCATACTTGAACCATGCGGACCGTCATACCACCTGCCCCTGACTTTTGTGATTCCGGGAGAAGTTTCTAAAAACGACTTTACTGCGACACCTCCGCAAAGAATTATTATTGCGGGCTTTAGAATATCAATCTGGGCGTCCAGATATTCCCTGCAGGCATTTTTTTCTTCAGGTAAAGGGTTTCTGTTATTAGGAGGACGACATTTTATGGTATTGCATATATAAATATTTTTTTCACGGCTAAACCCCTGGGATTCAAGTATTTTATCCAAAAGCTTTCCCGCCTTGCCGACAAAAGGAATTCCTGAGCGGTCCTCATAATATCCCGGAGCTTCTCCTATAACCATAAGCTTATTGTTTTCAACACCTGATGAAAATACAACATTTGTGCGGGATTTTCCAAGTTCACACTTATAGCAGTTCTCACAGGATTTTTTAACTTCTTGTAAAGATAATTTTTGCTGCTGCATTGTCTTTAACTCTAATATTTTTATTAAATGTATTATAACAGCCACAAGTAAGTAACTTGAGTTGCTAATTAGCCAAAAACCAGGATATGACTATGCAACATTTGCCAAAAAATTATAGAGAATCGAAAAGAGGCGGAGCCTCTTTTCCACCTTTAGGGTGGCTGTGCGCGGCAGCGGGAACTAACGCAGTAGCTCATTCATGGACGGGTTTTGGCAAATGTTGCATACATGCAATTCGCGACTCGAGTTAATTAACCTATCCAAGAAATAATTTATGGACAGAACCGGGCAGTTATAACAAGGTTTTAAACAGAGATGAGATCAGTCATTATTAAATCACTACCAAAATTTTTACGCAAAGAATATCCAGCTTAAAATCAGGTCTGAAAACAAAATCGCCACGGCTGTCCAGATGGCGGCTCTTGTCGTGGAAACCCCTATTTCTTTTGCCCCGCCTTTTGTCCTTAAACCATGACATGTACAGATAAGAGCAGTCAAAAGCCCAAATACAGCGGCTTTTACAAGACTTATCCAGATGTCGTAAGTGTCTGTATACAACCATACTGATTTCATATACATATACGGATGCAAGCTTACTGTTGCGTTTGCCACGAACATTCCGCCCACAATGCCTATTAACTCGGCAACTATAGTCACCAGCGGCACCATAATCACTGCGGCAAGTATTCTGGGTATTAACAAGTATTCTATAGGATCTATTTTAAGAGCCTTAAGGGCATCTATCTGTTCGGTAACGCTCATATTACTGATTTCTGCTGTAATAGCAGTGCCGGCTCTTGCTCCAATAGCCAGGCTGGCAAAAATTGGCGCCATTTCCCTCGTCAATGCTATAGAAACCAGTCCTCCAATGTAAGAATCAGCGCCTGACAGTATAAAACTCTCCGCTACCTGCATTGACAGTACTCCTCCTGCCACAAGACAAATGGTTAAGGAAATCGGAAGCGAATCATAGCCGATTATCGCAGCCTGTTCAAAGGTATTTTTAATATTAATTTCCCCTTTAAAAATTTTTTGGGCTGCTTTATATAAATTAATTATGCAGTAACCTATAAATTCAATTATCATAAACCGGTATACACCAGTGTTTGTACTTTTCTACCTTGCCTTTTACTATATCAAAATATAAATCCTGAAGCTTTTTGGTAATGATCCCGGGGGTTCCATCTCCTATAACCCGGTGGTCTATACTGGTAATGGGGCTTACCTGAGCGCCTGTTCCGCAAAAGAAAGCTTCATCCGCCATATAAAGCTCCGTCCTATTGATTGCCCTTTCCTGCACCTCAATTCCGAACTCTTTTTTCGCCATTTCAGCAATGGTATTCCTGGTTATGCCTACCAAAATATTGTCTATGGTTCTTGAGGTAACAAGTTTACCATCTTCAACAAGGAAGACATTCATTGCGCTGCCTTCTGAGACATGTCCGTCTTTTGAAAGCACTATGGCTTCATCAAATCCGGCTTTTAAGGCATCTGTTTTTACCAGCCCGGTGTTGACATAAGCTCCTGATACCTTGCCTCTCGGAGGGATTGTATTGTCATCAAGCCTGTTCCAATTAGATACGCACACGCTTAATCCCCTGGAAATATCTACATAATCACCAATAATGCAGGTAAATATAAGAAAAGAATCCTTCCCGGTCAGCTTTGGGCCAATTTCACATTCGCTTTTGTATAGGGTCGGTCTTATATAAATATCGCCTTTTGGAGCATTTTTTTTCAGCAGTTCAACAGTAATATCACACATTTCATCAACTGAATACCCGGGTTTCATATGCATTATTTTTGCATTTTTATGCATTCTTTCATAATGCTCTTTCATCCTGAAAATATATATCTGTTCTTCTTCCTGGTTCCAATAGCCTCTAATACCTTCGAAAATAGAAGATCCATAGAGAAAAGCATGGGTCTTTACGCTGATTTTAGCATCTTCTTCAGAAATATAGCTTCCGTCCATAAAAACATACTGAGTGCTCATAAAAATTCTCCTTTCCTCCTACACAAAGGATACAACCAATAAAGTAAAAAGTAAAAAAATTTATTTAACCAGGATGACAGGGGGCGGTGATTAAATTCTAAGTGATAGATTATATTGGATAATAAAAAGCCTTGTAATCAAATCATGCCGGTAATCAGATTTTGAAAATGCTATTGTTTTC